>JBJKSV010000472.1:0-10928 GCA_046703605.1 Limisphaerales bacterium | reverse complement strand
CGCGGACTCTGTTGTTTTGCTGGAATTCCACTGGACAAAACGGCCTTGTGCGTTGATAGAACGGGCGTATGAAAATCCATGACCTTCTTCGCGGCCTGATTTGCGCCGCTGCCACGGGGCTGGCGTTTTTGGCCTGCGGCGCACCCCAGGCTGACGCTGCTCCAAAGCCCATCCGGATTCTCCTGGTGGCGGGAGGCTGCTGCCACGATTACGCGCGACAGAAGGACATTCTAAAGAGAGGGATCGAGGCGCGGGCAAATGCGGTGGTCGATGTCGTTTATTGCGACGACACGAGCACGCATCCTCCGCTGCCCATTCTCGGCCACCCGGATTACGCCAAGGGGTATGATGTCGTCATCCACGACGAGTGCGGCGCCGATATTTCGGACCCGGCCACCGTCGAAGGCGTGCTCGAGCCGCACCGCGACGGTATTCCGGGGGTCAACCTGCACTGCGCGATGCACTGTTACCGCATCGGCAACCCTAATGATCCGGTTACGCTGGGAACGCCGCATGGGCTGTGGTTCGAGTATTTGGGGCTGCAGTCCAGCGGCCATGGGCCTCAAGAGCCGATTTCGATTCGGTACATCGATAAGGAGCATCCGATCACGCAGGGCTTGAGTGATTGGACTACCATTGGAGAAGAGCTTTACAATAACGTCCACATCTTCAGTACAGCCCATGCCTTGGCGCGCGGCTCGCAGGTTGTTCGCACGCGGGATGGGAGCACCAAGACGAACGATTTTGTGGTGGCCTGGGTGAACTACTACGGGCCCAAGCACACGCGCGTCTTCAGCACGACAATTGGCCACAACGATGAAACGGTCGCCGATCCGCGTTACCTCGACCTGGTGACACGTGGTGTGCTCTGGGCCACCGGCCACCTCGAGGAGAGTGGGGCACCGGCGCCTGGATACGGGCCACGCACGGAATAGGGAGCGGGCGTGAGTGACCGCGGGGGCGTGGACCGGAAAAATCGCGCATAGGCATGATTTTTCGGTTCGAGGCCGAGGTTTTGGTGCGTTGGTTGCGGCTGTTGGTCCTACACGGCCTGGTTCGCAAGCGAGCGCAAGGATCACGGCAAAAGAAGCTCCATGTAAACGACATCGAGCCATCTGCCGCACTTGAAGCCGACCTGGCTGAGGTGGCCGGCCTTCTTAAACCCATGCTTGGCATGAAGCGCAAGGCTGGGCCTCTGTTCGGAATCGATGGCGGCGATAATGGCGCGATGCCCGATTTCACGGGCGCGCGTAATGAGGTCGGCGAGCAGGAGCGAGCCGATGCCGCGCCGGTGATAGTCAGGATGGATATAGATTGAGTTCTCAACCGTATTCCGATAGGCGGAACGCAGATGATAGGGCGAAAGCGAGCCCCATCCTACGACCTGCCGCTCGAGTTGAGCCACAGTCACCGGGTGCTCGCGCCCATGATTGGCAAACCATTGCTCGCGGAAGGCCAGGGGCTCCGGCTCTTCCTGGTAGGTGCATGTGGAGTCCGGGACATAAAGGTTGTAAGTGTCGTTGATAGCTTGCACGTCGGCTCGGGTCGCCAGCCGGACAAGGACACTATTGGGCGGGGCCTGGTTAGACCTCTGCATCGAACTGGTCGTGCTCATTCTCTGCGGATGCCAAATGGAAGCCGCGGGCTTGCTCCGGGGCTTGGTTGAGCATCATCGGCTCTAGTTTTGAACAATCGCTCGGCGCTTTTCAATCTCCAAATCGCCGGCATTTGGCTTGTCAGAAGGCGGCTCTGGTGTAGGTTGAAACCCATGGACGGGGAGACGACTTTTAGGCCGCGGCCTGCCCCAGGGCTTTGAACGCGGTTTGTTCGATGCCTCCACGGCGGGCCGGCCATAAGGGACGCCCCCGCCCGGGCGGCAAAGGGTATGACTACAGCCAATAAGATCACCATTCTCAGGATTTTGCTCATCCCGTTCTTCGTGGTGGAGGTTCTGTACTACACCGAGAGCGGGATCGAACTCCATCGGTTGCTGGCCGTCCTCTCCTTCGCAATCGCCGCGATCTGCGACGGGGTGGACGGCTATATCGCCCGCCGGTACAACCAACGCAGCGAATTGGGCGCGATCCTGGATCCCCTGGCGGACAAGCTCCTGTTGGTCTCGGGCATCGTGGTCCTTAGCTTTAACCACGACCCCTATCTCGAGAGCGTCCCGCTCTGGCTCACCGGAATGATCATCGGGCGCGACATTGTGCTGCTCGCGGGGTTGGCGGTCATTCAGATGACAGTCGGCAAGGCGCACGTCCGTCCGCGTATTTCAGGTAAACTGGCGACCGTTTTGCAAATGATACTCATTCTGTGGATTTTGCTTAAATGGGATGCCAGATGGATTGAGGATTGGGCCTTAGCCGCGGGCGCCTGCACGGGCGTTTCGGCCCTGCTCTACATTTGGGATGGTATGCGCCAGTTGAGCGCGCATCCGACAAGCTTGCCGAGCAAGAAACAATAAAAGGCGCCGGGGTGAGTTCTGGCTTTTTCCACGGGAACGGGAGGGGAAATGGTGGAAAAAGGGGTGGGACTGACACGGACGCCTTGACAGAGGCACGGAGGGGGATAGGTTAGGCGACCGTAAAGGCATTAGACCGTGCTCGAAGGGTGTCGCGAGCCTGGATGGCGGAGACGGAGATCAGAGGCCGGAAGCCGGATCAGCGACCCGTGGTGCGATGCCATTGAAACAGAGTCTAATCCGATACAAGACCCAAACCGAATAAAGGAATGTTATTATGGCAATACCCGTAGGAACGAAAGCGCCGGACTTTACTCTGAAATCAAAGCAATCCTCCGGCCTGGTGGACGTGAAACTGAGCGATAATTTTGGGAAGAAGAACACGGTGCTGCTGTTCTTTCCTGCGGCCTTCACCAGCGTTTGCACGCAGGAAATGTGCAGCATTAGCTCTGGTATGAACGCCTACTCGGACCTGAATGCGAGCGTCATCGCCATCAGTATCGATACGCCGTTTGCCCAGGAGGCCTGGGCGCAAAAGGAGAAAATCAATCTGACCCTGGCCAGTGACCTCAATAAGGAGGTTATCAAGAAGTATGATGTGGTTTTCCCGATGCTGGTGGGCGTGGGTGACACCGCAGCTCGAGCCGCCTTCGTTATCGACAAGAGCGGGACGATTCAGTACAGCGAACAGACGCCTACGCCCAAAGACTTGCCGAATTTCGACAAAATCAAGGAGACTCTAGGGAGACTGAAATAGCCCATACTCACAGGCTTTTCAGTCAAAATCGAGTGTGGGTCCAATACAGCACGCCCCGCCCGGAAGGGCCCGAATACGTCGGCCTCTGCCTGCCGGCGTTCTGGGCGGAGACTGTCCATCGCGGGGCCTCGTGATGAGACAGGCTCTCAGTTCAGGCTGGTTTCCGGGCGCAACGCCCTGTCCGAGGCGGCGGTGCTCGGGGTGCGGTTAATCTCGGTCCAATAGACCTCGAATCGCTGAATCATGCTCAGCATCTCCTCGAACCTTACCGGCTTGACGAGATAGGAGTTGGCGCCCAAGTCGTAGGCACGGTCCACGTCCGGTTGAAAGTTTGAGGAGGTGAGCACGACCACCAGCAAGCGCTTGAGCGCCGGTTCATTGCGAATCCACTGCAACACCTCGAAGCCGTCGGTTCCAGGCATTTTGAGGTCCAGCAGAACCATGAAGGGCGCGGGAAAACGTTCTCGGTCAGCGTATTTGCCTTGGCCTCTGAGGTAATCAATGGCCTGTTCCCCATCGGGGACCGCCTTGAGCATGCCCCCCATGCCGGCCTTCTCGAAGGCCCTCTGAATGAGCAGCGCGTCATTCGAATCGTCTTCAGCCAGTAGAATGTATTGATTCGCTTGCATGTCAGCCCTTGGTGAATGAGCATTGCAGTTCGTCCACCATAATGCAATCCTCGCATCCCGCAACTCAGCAATTTTACGCATGAACGGCCAACTGACGGCTCCCCCTTTCAAGTACCGATGGTTTGTTTCGGGCGACATCAATGGCTTTTTCGGCCTGATGTTCGACAATCTCACAGTGCTCTCCTTTCTGGCGAGCATTCTCATTGCGGGCTTCGGATTTCCCGCGGACATCATCTATCAGCGGATGTTCCCCGGCACGGCTTTTGGTGTGCTGGTCGGTGACCTTGTCTATACCTGGATGGCTTTTCGTCTGGCCCGCAAGAGCCAGAACCCCAGCGTGACGGCCATGCCTTTGGGCCTGGACACGCCTTCGAGCATCGGCCTGACGCTGGCTGTGCTCGGCCCGGCCTTCATTGGCCTCAAGGCCCAGGGACTCTCCCCCCATGAGGCCGGCATGATGACCTGGTATATCGGGATGGCCTCGATGTTCCTGATGGGGATTTTCAAGCTGGTTTGCTCGTTTTTCGGAAACTGGGTGCGAAGAGCCGTGCCCGCGGCGGGACTGTTAGGCTCTCTGGCTGGAGTTGGCCTGATGCTTATCGGCTTCATCCCCATTGTAGAGGTGTTCGGCATGCCGCTGGTTGGGATGATTGCCCTGGGCCTGGTCTTTTATACGCTCGTGGCTCGAATCCGGCTTCCTGGGAACATTCCGGGCGTCCTGGCGGCTGTGCTTGCTGGCACGGCGCTCTATTACGCCCTCGCGCCCTTAGGTTGGGCCGGCGGCGCCTATACTCCACCAGCAGCGAGTTTTCACCTCGGGTTCCCGCGGCCCACATTAGGGTTTATCCATGGCTTCGGTCAGGCTCTCAAGTACCTGCCCCTGGCGATTCCGTTCGCGCTGCTGACTGTGGTGGGTGGCATCAACGTGACCGAAAGCGCCCGCGTCGCAGGGGACGACTTCACGACCCGCGACATCCTGTTGACCGAGGCGGTGGCAACTTTGGTTGCCGGTCTCTGCGGCGGCGTGGCTCAAACGACTCCCTATATCGGCCACCCGGCCTACAAGCAAATGGGCAGCCGCGCCGGCTACACGCTCTTAACGGGATTGTTCATCGGCTTGGGCGGCATCCTGGGCTATGTCAGTTTCATTGTGGAGCTGCTCCCCATCGCGGCCATCGCGCCTATCCTGGTGTTCGTCGGGCTGGACATGACCCGCCAGGCCTTTGTCACCTGTCCCTCGAAACACGCCCCGGCGGTTGCCTTCGCTTTTCTTCCCTCCGTAGCGAGGCTCGTGCAGATTAAGCTCTCGAGCACGGACTTCATCCCCGCCGCCAAGTTTACCGCCCTGTTGAGCGCGCCCGGGAGATCTTTGCCGGAGTTGCTGGTGACCGTTGCGCTGGGCAATGGTTTCATCCTCACCGCGATGTTGTGGGGCGCCTTCGTGGCCAAGATGATCGACCGCAATCTCAAAGCCGCCTCGCTTTTCCTGACCCTCCTGGCCGGTTTTACCTTTTTTGGCATCGTCCATTCCGCATTGCCGGAAGGGCAAATGTACCTGCCTTGGAACCTGGGAAATCCCGCCAGGCAAATCCCTAACCAATTCGGCGCGAGTAACCTTGGGCTGGCCCTGGCCATCCTGGCACTTTGGTTCGGAGGCGCACAACCGAGAGATAACCACTCACGTCACGCCGCCTGAACAGTTGCGGCGAGAGAAGGTGACCGGTCGCGCTATTTCTTTTCGGCCTTGTATCCCGCCTTCTTAACGGCCTGGACCACCGCCTCGATATTCGGCTGGGGTGACGACCACCGGACCGATGCGGAGTTGGAGGGCAGGCTCACATTCGCCGCTCGAACGCCCGCAACGGCGCCAATGGCATTGCTGACTCGCTTTGCGCAATGCTCGCAACTCATTCCCGTGATAGAGAACTCGCTGACTGCTTCAGCCGACTCTGGATTTGATGATGAGACAGACATAATGCTCTTCCTGAAAAGTAGCCGGAATGTGAGGAGAAGGAAGCACGAAGTTGTCTGGTCATTGTTCATGGCTTTGGGGCTTCCACTTCCCTCGAGGACGGGAACACCGGCCGCATCGGGGCGCGTTTTTTCCTTGATTTTGCCAGGCTGGCAGGGGATACTCGGCGCAAATCAATCCAAACTCATGAATAGAGGAACTAACTTCGCGCTGTTGCTGTGCCTCTCGTTCTTCGTCTCTTCCGCTGCCCAGGACAAAGCGCACCTGTTGGTGCAGAACCCGGCATTGAGCAAAAACCGCATCGCCTTCTGCTACGGCGGAGACATCTGGCTCGTCAATCGCCATGGTGGGGCAGCCCATCGGGTAGTGACGGGAACGGGGCTGGAGAGTGAGCCGATCTTTTCTCCCGATGGGAAGTGGATCGCCTACACCGGCAATTACGATGGAAACCAGGACGTGTATATCGTTGCATCCGTCGGCGGGCAGCCCAAGCGCCTGACCTATCATCCTGGGGCTGACGTGGCCGTCGGTTGGACCCCGGATGGCAAATCGGTACTCTTCCGTTCCCACCGCATGAGTCCCACGGATCCCAACCGGCTGTTCACCATTCCGCTCACAGGCGGTCCGCCGCATCCGCTGCCGCTCTCCATGGCGGAGAGAGGATGCCTCTCCCCGGACGGCAACCGCATCGCCTACGTTCCCAATTTCCAGTGGGAGCCCGCTTGGAAACAATACCGCGGCGGCCAGACCACGCCCATCTGGATTGCGGACCTGTCGGATTCCAGCATCGAGAAGGTCCCACGCGAGAATTCGAACGACAACAACCCAATGTGGATTGGCCACAAGATCTATTTTCTTTCCGACCGCAACGGCCCGGTGACACTCTTCGCCTACGACCTCGAAACCAAAGAAGTGTCGCAACTGATCCAAAATGAAGGATTCGACATTTCCTCAGCCGCCGCCGGCCCCGGGGCCATCGTCTATGCCCAATTCGACCGCCTCCGCCTCTATGATCTTGAGAGCGGCTCTGTCTCGAGCGTGCCAGTCATTGTCCGCGGTGATATGCCGCAATTGCGGCCGCACTTTGAGAAGGTGGAACAGCAGATTGAGAACGCCCAGATTTCGCCTGCGGGCGAGCGGGCGGTCTTCGAGGCGCATGGGGAGATTCTGACTGTGCCGGCCGAGAAGGGGGACGTTCGGGATTTGACGCGCACGCCTGGGATTGAAGAGCGCGACCCGGCGTGGTCGCCTGATGGGGCCTCCATTGCTTATTTTTCGGATGAATCCGGGGCATACGCCCTGCACATCAGCAATCAGAAGGGCCTGGGCGCTGTCAAGAAGATCGGCCTCGGCGAGCCGCCTTCCTTTTTTTACACACCCACATGGTCGCCTGACAGCAAGAAGATCGCCTACTCGGACAAGCGACTCAACCTGTGGGTTGTTGACGTGGAGCATCCCTCGCCAATGAAGGTCGCCACCGACCGCTTTGATTGCCCCCTGCATGAATTTGACGCCGTTTGGTCGCCGGACAGCCGATGGCTCGCCTACACGCTCCAACTCGAAAACCATCTCCGCGCTGTCTTCGTCTATTCGCTGGAAACGCACAAGGCTACCCAGGTCACCGACGGCATGAGCGATGCCCTCTACCCCAATTTCGACAAGAGCGGCAAATACCTCTTTTTCACCGCCAGCACCGATATGGGTCTGACCACCGGTTGGCTCGATATGACCAGCGAGGCCCATCCGGTGACTCGCAGCGCTTATGTGGCCGTGCTGCGAAAGGACTTGCCATCGCCGCTCGCCCCGGAAAGCGATGAGGAAAAGACGCCCGAAGCGAAAGAGAAGGAAAAGGACAAGGGTAAGGACACGGCGAAGAACGCGGAGAAAGGAGAAAAAGAGGAAAAATCCGAAGGGGACAAATCTGAAAAGAAAGAAAAGGAAAAGGAGCTGGCTAAAGTGAAGATTGACTTTGAGAACCTCAGCCAGCGCATTCTGGCTCTGCCGATTCCAGCCCGAAACTACGTGGGGATGACCGCCGGCAAAGAGGGCGTGCTTTACCTGCTGGAGGCGCAGCAGGTGATCAATGAATCCATCATGTCAGAGGGCGTAATGGTCCAGAAATTCGAGCTCAAGACGCGCAAGACCGAGAAGCTCCTGGATGGTGTGACGAGCTTCGCGGTTTCGTTCAACGGGGAGAAGATGCTTTACCAGAAGGGCAAGAAATGGTTTATCGCCAAGGCGGATAGCGCCCCGGCGGGAGGCAAGGGGATGCTCAAGACCGCCGAGATGGAGGTGCGCGTCGATCCTCCCGCGGAATGGAAGCAGATATACGACGAGGTGTGGAGAATCGAACGCGACTTCTTCTACGCCCCGAATTATCACGGTTTGGACCTGGACCAGGCCCGGTCGCGGTTCGCCCATTATCTGCCCGGCATCGCCAGCCGTGAGGACCTGAATTACCTCTTCCGCGAGATGCTCAGCTATATGTCGGTGGGACACATGTTCGTGGGCGGCGGGACTCAACCGGAGCTTAAGACAGTCCGGGTGGGCCTTCTGGGCGCGGATTATGAAATCGCCGATGACCGCTATCGTTTCAAACGCATCTACAACGGCGAGAACTGGAACCCGTATCTGCATGCCCCGCTGACCCAGCCCGGAGTGAACGTGCGCGAAGGCGAGTACCTATTAGCGGTGAATGGGCGCGAGCTTCACGCCACCGACAATCTCTACAGCTTCTTCCAGGAGACGGCCGGCCGGCAGACCGTGCTCAAGGTGGGGCCGCATTCTGACGGCACCGGCTCGCGAGAGGTGACCGTGGTTCCGATTGGCAGCGAGGACCCGCTGCGCAAATTCAACTGGATCGAGAACAATCGCCGCAAGGTCGATGAAATGACGGACGGGCGCGTTGCCTACGTCTATCTGCCTGACACCGCCGGCGGTGGCTTCCAGAATTTCAACCGTTATTACTTCGCGCAAGTGGGCAAAGATGCCGCCATCATCGACGAACGCTTCAACCACGGCGGACAACTTGCCGACTACATTATCGATCACCTCCGCCGGCCCATTATGAGCCTGGTCACCGCGCGCGAGGGGGAGGATTACTCCGAACCGGCCGAATCGATCTACGGGCCGAAGGTGATGATCATCAACCAGTTTTCCGGGTCGGGCGGCGACGCCCTGCCGTGGTACTTCCGCAAGGCCGCCCTCGGCAAGCTGGTCGGGGTGAAAACATGGGGCGGTCTGGTCGGCATTGGCGGCTACCCGTCGTTGATGGATGGCGGCCGCGTCATGGCTCCTCGCTGGGCCATTTACGGACTCAAAGGAGAATGGGAGGTCGAGAATCACGGGATTGCGCCGGATGTATTGGTCGAGCAGAACCCCAAGTCCGTCCGCGAGGGTCATGACCCGCAATTGGAGAAAGCGGTCGAAATGATCCTCCGGGAACTCAAGATGCACCCGCCCAAAAAATACAATCGACCGCCTTACCCGGATTATCATCCGCGTCTGCCGTCATTCTCGGAATAGCGTCGGAATCCTCGAACCGCGGGACTCTTTGTGGTCAGGGGTTAGTCACGGCAAGGGGTTTTGTAGAGCCTTGCGGTAATAAGTCTCGTCGTGTGGCTGCAGCCAGCCGTTGGTGGGGGCTTGGAGAGTAGGACGATACTTGGCCCACATCTGGTTGACAAATGGGTCCCAGGCCTGGCCTTGCCGCGCCCATTCCTGGCTGTGGTCCCTGCCGGTCGCCGCCTTGATGATTTTGACGAACTCCGAGTCGTCCTCATACATCCAGCGATCCACGTAATCGAAAAAGGCGTCGTGATGCCAATTCTTTTCGGCATGCATCAGCCGCAGAGCAAGGGCCTGGGCAACCCATCCAACGCTCGTGCAACAGCGGCGGTAGCTTTCGCTGAGGTCCTGGCCTTCTTTCCATTCGGAGGGCGGTGTGTGCTCGTACGGACCCCAGCCGCTGCCTCGCGACCGCGCCCTGCCGGTCGCGGCGTCAATGCCGGAGTGGCCGGCGAAAACGACCTTCGCCCCAGTCCAGCAATCGGCGTAAGCGGTCTGTTCGTCTTCCCCGAAGCTCGCCTTGGGGAATGTCTGGTTGATATTGGCAAGTTGCTCGTCGCCCAAGAGAAGTCCGGCAAAGACGATGGGCAGCTTGCGGCCGCTGCCATGGCCGCCCCAACCCGTCCAGCCGGGATGGCCCGACCGAATCATCCCGCCCAGGTCAATGCCAACCTGAACGAAGTTGAGCAAAAGGCGCTCCTTGTCCTCCGGCTTGAGGTCGGTGCAGAGGAGCAGGGCGGAGATGCCCGACACGCGGCCATATTCCAGCCCGTACTGCGGCATATTCTCAACCGGTTCTTCGAAGCCAAAAAAGCACGTGCCCACCCATGGCCGCTCGGTAAACCGCTCATAGAGCCTCACGTTCGGCAGGCTGGGCGTAGGGGCGAGAGCCGGGAGCAGGCGCCGGCGGAGATTTCGGGCGAAATAAATCTTCTGGCTCCTGTCGCAAAAAGCGGGTCGGAACGCGTCAGCGGGCAGCGGTTCGGCAACGCAAGTTAGCACGGCGGCGGTGCGGATCGGGCTGCTGTCGCCTTCGCCGCGCTGGATTTTGTTCCTCAATTGGGCATCGAGAACAAGGTTTTTGGGCATGCTGATCGTCGAGACCAGCGAGTCCCCGGGCTTCATGCTGACCGGCAGCTTCTGGATGAGCGAAGGATCAAACCAGTTTCGCACGCCGCTGTCGTAGGCGACCTTCATCCGGGCTGGGGGATTGAGCATGAAGCCATTGCGGACGCGCTGGGCCTCCGGGCGTTCCTTGTCTATCCGGTCAAGCTGGAGTGCAGGGATTTCCGCGCCGTAGAGCGGCTGGGGCGAGATGCCCTTGATGGTCACGGGGCCGACAACATACCAGTCGCCGTTGACAAAACAGCCGACGCGCGCCCGCCGCTTGAACGACCAAGTGATGCCGTATTGCGAAACGCTTTCCTTCAACGGGAGATCGCTGAGCGCCGGGGCGGGTGGGGCGTTGTCCCGGGTGTAAATTGTGACAGGGCGCCTGAGAGTCGCATCCGCCGCCAGCGCTGCCGCGCTGTAGGGATT
>JBJKSV010000471.1:0-12575 GCA_046703605.1 Limisphaerales bacterium | reverse complement strand
GGGCGTCAGTGGTCTCAAGGTACTTCATCGCCTCCGCGCCCTTAAAATCAAACAAGATGCGGTTTGCGGCCGAGGCGGTAATAAGCCCTCCCGATGCCAGCGCGAACGAAACAAGTCCCAGCAGGTGGTGGTGCTTTGCAATAGAAAGAGTTTTCATGTTCTGCTTGTGCCTCACTCTAAGCAAAACAACCGCCATTGCAATCCTAAGAGCGTGCCCCGAAAGGATCTACCAACATCGTCTCTTCCGCGAGGATCGTTTTGGCCGCTTCGACTCCGGCGGCGATCCGCTCAGGTGTCACCGGAGCGGACCCTTTTCGGATGCCCAGCTTGTGCAGTTCCAAATGGGCGAATTGATTGAACCCGGCGAGTTCCAGCGTTTTGCGGGCGCAGTTGAGAGGGCAACCATCCACAACCAGAATCTGCTCCGCCCTCTCCGCTGTTGTCATCAAGCTTTTAACCCTCCCACCAATGCCCGCCAGGCAGGACATCTGCGCGACGCCTTCGGTCGAGAGTTGGCGGGCAACGCGGTCCGCAATCTCACCGGCGTCGGAGCAACCGGAACAGGCATAAACCACCGTGACCGGTTTTTTCGGTGCCAACGGATTCCAATAGTCAGTGTTCGTGAACGCTTCGCCACTCATACACCCTGAGAATAACACGGCAAGGCATGTCGGAGTTTGATGTGCGTCAAGGGATCGAGCGGTTTCCGACCTTCCATTCAATGCCTTGCAACCGGGGTTAGTGGTCTTCCTTCGAACCTCGGGCTTCCGCATCAAGGCGGTTTACAAACAGGTAGAGGCCAACACAGACCAAAAACAGCAGTCCCGAGATGATCGCCGCGGGCAGAGCGGCGGCGTGATGGCCGGCCAGGTAGGCCTCCAGAGTCGCCGTCAGGAGCCACATTTGAACGATCAGGAGCACTACCACCAGCGCAAGCGCACCGTCAATGGCGGTCAATCCTTGCTTTCGAATCGGATGCGTTTGTTCTGGCATTTCTTAGCCTCCGGTTGTTGTTTCCATCCCCACCGCGACCAGTTCGTCGCCGTCTCGCCTCAAAACCACCCGCGGCAACGACCGGGTGGGCGGTCCTTGCAGCACCTCGCCGGTTTTCACCGCGAAGTACCCCTCATGACAGGGACACTCGATCCGGTTTTTCTCCCGCGCATAATAAACGGCGCACGACAGGTGGGTGCATTTTTGGCTATATGCCACAAAGGTTCCTTCGTCCGGGTGAATCAAAATGCACGGATCCTTCTCTGTCGGATAGCGAAAGAGCCGGACACCTCCGACGGAGAGGTCTTTCACACTGGCAACCGTCCTCTGAGGATAGACCGGTTTCTTGTAAAGCCAGGAGCGGACGGCTATCCACACGTTGCCAACAAACATGCCCAGGCTCGTCAACACCAGGAATTTCGTGAACTGACGGCGGCTCACGTAACGCTCGTCTGCCGTGTAAATGGAAAACTCATCCTGCCACAGCGGTTCTTTGCTTGGATGTCGAAACAATCTCATGGTTTTGCCTCCCAGATGTAATCAACGACATCCACCGAAAGGGCGTTCTCATTCGGTGGCACCATCATAAAGACCTTGGTCGTCACGCGCTGTTTGCCGAAATGAAAGACGTTTGTCGCCTTCTCTCGACGATTCCGCTCGATCTGTTCGCGGGGCACGTAAGCCAGCGCCTGGCTGGGACAAACGGTTGCGCACATCGGTCTCTTCCCGGCGGAAGTCCGATCGTAGCACATGTCGCATTTCATCATCTGCTCCAGTTCGCTCATCATCTTTGGAATGCCAAACGGGCACGCCAGCACGCAGTTCGAGCAGGCGATGCAACGGGGTTTGAGCGACGATTGCACCACGCCGTCCTCGGTCTTTTTGATGGCATCGGCCGGACAGACTTTCGCGCAGGTCGGGTCATCGCAATGCATGCAAACGGCGGGAACCGTCGCGATGCTGTTGGCCCGATCCAGGTAGTCCACATGGATCATCGGCGTGCCGCGATGCGTTTCGCATTCTGCGCACGCGTTCACGCAGGACTGGCACCCGATGCAGCGCGAAGGATCAATGTAAAACTCGTAGCCAAACATCTCAGCTCCCTTTGCCAGGCGGGGTGTCGGCCCATTCCGGAGGACATTCCGCTTTGCGAAGACGGCAGGCCGAGACTTTGAACTCCGGGATTTTGCTGCGCGGATCGAGGGTGCGGTGCGTCAGCATGTTCGCGCTCTTCTTTCCGGCCCAATGGTACGGAATGAAGACCGTGTCTGGCCGGATGGTGCGCACCACCATGGCGCGCAGGGTGATTTCCGCGCGGCGCGTGGTGATCACCACCCAATCCCCGTCCTTGATTCCATGCGTTTGGGCCAGGCGCGGATGAATCTCCAGGCGCGGTTCCGGATACTGGTCCACCAGTGCGCCAATCCGCCGCGTCTGCGCCCCTGAAAGATACTGGCTCACGACCCGGCCAGTGGTGAGATACACCGGAAACTGTTCATCCACCGGGTCGCCACTCTCGCGATAGGGCGTTGGCATGAACCGCAGCTTGCCGTCTTCATGAAACGATTTCTTATCCTCGAACAATCGAGGTGTGCCGGGATGCTCCAGCGACGGGCACGGCCAGAACACGCCCATCTGCCGATCAATCTTCTCGTAGGTGATTCCGTAGTAATCGGCGTGGCCTCCACGCGAGGCCTCACGCAGTTCGTCGAAAATCTCGCGGGAGGATGTGTAGGGAAAGAATCTCGCTTTCCCAAGCCGGCGGGCGAGGTCGCAGTAGATCTCCCAGTCCACGCGCGCATTGCCCGGCGGATCCACCGCACGCTGGATATGAATGACGCGGCCTTCCACGTTGGCAGTGACGCCCTCATCTTCCTCCTGCAAACTGCCCGCCAGCACCGCGTCGGCATAATGCGCCGTCTCGGAGAGGAAGAAATCCACCACGCCGAAAAACTCCAGCCTCTCCAGCGCCTCACGAGTGAAATCCGCGTTTGGCAGCGACACCAGCGGGTTGAAACACATTGAAAGCAACCCCTTGATTTCGCCGCGGTGGATGGCCTCCATGATTTCCTCGGCGGAATAACCCGCTTGCGGAATCTCCTCGGGCGAAATGCCCCAGACCTTTGCCACGTGGGCGCGGCCCTCGGGATCGTTGATCATCCGCTGGCCCGGAAGTTGATCGCACTTTTGGCCGTGTTCGCGCCCGCCCTGGCCATTGCCCTGGCCGGTGATCATCATGCAGCCGGCCCCCTCGCGCCCCAAATTGCCTGTCGCCAGGCATAAGTTGATGATGGCAGAGCAGTTCTCTACGCCTTTGGATTGGTGTTCAATGCCGCGGGCATGCAGAGCAATAGCCCGCTCCGCTTCGCCAAACCAGTGCGCCGCCTTTTCAATCGCGTCCGGAGGCACGCCTGTCAGGTTCGCGGCCTTTTGAGGAGGGTATTGCCTAACCAGATCCGCCACCGCCTCAAATCCAGTGGTGTATTGCTCGATGAACTCTCGGTCTTCTAAGCCATCGCGCAAAATCACATGCAGCAGGCTCATCAACAAAACCACATCCATTCCCGGCCGCACGGGCAGATAGAGGTCGGCGTTCCGCGTAATCGGCGTCATCCGCGGGTCAATTACAATTAACCTCCCGCCGTTGTCCCGGCAGCGCCATACATAGTCGGTCGTTATCGGCGAGCATTCGGCTACATTGGAGCCGGCGATCAACAATACCTGGGCCTTGGGAATGTCACTCCAGGGATTCGGCGCGCGATCCACCCCGAACGCCAGCTTGTAGGCCACACCCGCCGACACCATGCACAGCCTCCCGTTGTAGTCAATGTGCCGTGTCCCTAATCCCACGCGCGCGAACTTCCCAAGCAGATACGACTTCTCTGTGGTCAGTGAGGCGCCACCATAGATCGCCAACGCGTCTTTCCCGTAGCGTTCTTGAACCTCCCGCATCCGGCGCGCCGTGAACTCAAGCGCCTCTTCCCATGTTGCGGTCCGGAAACCGCTCTCGGTCCGGAGCATGGGATCGAGCAAACGATCCGGGTGATTACTTTGGAGATAGCGTTTGACACCTTTGGGGCAGAGCATGCCGCGGTTGAATGGGAATTCCTCCCACGGTTCAAAGCCGATCACCTGGCCGCCCCGAATCTTGAGCTGAATCCCACATTGCTGGCCGCAGAAACAACAATGGGTCTTCACCAGCCTCTCCGCCGGATTGCGCGACTCATCGCGCCACCCGCCCGGCGGCTCGTAATTCAGGTGCGGACCATACCGTTTGGCCAGCTCTTCGACCGGCAGCGGGGGCTTAGCCATAATGTTGCTCCTTCATTCTCAGTTGGGCCGAAGCGATGGTCTTTCTCTTGCAGGCTGGGCACAACTGCTGCCAATGTCCAGCGGGTCCAGGCATGGAATAATCAAATCCCAATTGCCTCAGAACCAGCCTCAGATCCTGCACGTGCATCATCGAGCCAAACCGCTCGCCACAACGGGCGCAATTCGCTCCTTCGCCCTTGTCTCCGGCCGCATGATAAAACTTAACGCCCAATTGAGCCGGCCGCTGAAAAATGTGAAAAAACTTCCCGAAGGGCAGAAATAGCAAAGCGGCAATAACCGTGATGGCATGGAGGATCGAAAGGAAGCCGTAGTAATTGCCCCGCAGCCATAGAGTCGAAACCGTCAACGCCAAACCCGAAACCGAAATCGCGAAGAGAAGGATGATTGGGAGTAAATCCATCGCAAACGATTGCACGGCCTGCGCGCCACGATCCAGCATCCGGCGCCACAACGACAGCCCAATGCCCGCCAGCACCAGCAGGGCGGCAAAATCCAGCCCGTGAAAGATCACCCACGAGACGATTGTGCGGATCTTGAACCACATCACCGGAAAGCCGAACAAATAACCCACATAAGTCATCTGGTCGTTGGGCGCCGACTCAAAGTAGATCCACCCGAAAACCAGCGGGAAGGTGATGGCTCCGGCCAACAGGCAGCCCCAGAAAAGACATTGGTGCATCCACCAGCGCAACCGCGACCGCCGGTAAATGAAACTCTGCCATAAGACATTCCGCGCCGCCAAAACCGAGGTTCGTCCCAAGGCGAGGAAGATGCCTTCGTTCCAGAACATCTCCCATCCCCGCCGCCAGAACAGCCTGGTGGGTGGCTTTTGCAGCCAGACGTAATAGTGATACGTCACCCCCCACCAGGAAAAAATGCAGGCGAACGTATAACCCACCAGGGCCGGATCAAAGGTCTCCAGATTCCGCGAACCCACCAAAATCGCTGCCACCAGAATGCCCGTCCACATTGTGGCCCACGCCCCGGCGCGCAGCCGATCCGTCGTTCGCGTCAACTCCGGCGGCAGAGCCAACTCGGCCTGTTCCTGCCGGGACAAGAAGACCCTGCGATTTGTCCACCACAACGCCATGGCCGTGGCCGATAACAACAAAAAACCGGGCCAGACCGTGTTGAAATGCTCGCGACAGAAGCCCAGAAGCAAAGGCGGGAAAAAACCTCCGATCCCGCCCAAAGCCCCCACCAATCCACCCACCGTGCCGGTTTGCTTTGGGAAAAACTGCGGCACCAGCTTGAATACCGCCCCGTTCCCGAGCCCAAGCAACGCCGCACACCCGAGCGCGCCCACCGTAAACGGGATGATAGCAGGCCACGCCAGCAGCAACGCAAACCCTGCCACACCCAGAAACACACCCGCCAGAACTCGTGCCCCGCCAATCCGATCCGAGAGCCACCCGCCCACTGGCCGCAGCAGCGTGGCGATCACCACAAAGCCGGCCGCGCGAAATCCCGCATCCGTGATGCTCAGTCCGAATTGATCGCGCAGCAGCAAGGGCAGGTAAATGGAGAAGGCGACGAATCCACCGAACGTCAGGAAATAGAAGGCAGCCATTGCCCAGGAAAGCCTCTCCCGCAGAAGAACGCCGGCCATCTCGCTGACGGTGGCCGCACGCCTGGTGGTCGGCGCATTTCGGGCGAGCCAGGCGAATGCAATCGTCCATCCGATCAGCAACACCGCCGTTCCACGATAGACCCATTGCCACCCCACCTCTGCGGCGATGACCGGCCCCAGAAACACGGCCGCGGACTGTCCGATATTGCCCAGGCCATACACGCCCAAGGCGCTGCCTTGTTTGGCGGCGGGCGTCCAAGGTGAGACGTAACCGATTCCCACGGCAAACGAGGATCCCGCAAGCCCCAAGAAGAAGCCAATGACCAGGAGGTGGTCGAAGCTCCCCGCCCATGGAGCGACAAACGCTGGAATGGCGCAAACCGCCATCAACGCCGCGAAAACAGACCTCCCGCCCCATCGGTCCGCCAGCATTCCCATCGGGATTCGCGCCAGCGAGCCAAGAACCACCGGCGCGGCGACCAGTGCCGCGCTCTGCGTCGGGGTCAGGTGGAAGATCTTTCGAAACTCAGGAGCGAAGGCGCTGATCAAACCCCAGGCCGCAAAGCAGACGGTGAAGGAAATCGTCCCTAAAGCCACGTGCCTTGAGAAGGGCTGTTTCTCTTCGCTTGTCATCCGGCCGTCTCACAGTTCATGCTCATTTGGCTGCGCCAATAATGCCTCGACGAATCAAAAGGAATGCTAGCTTGTCTCGGCAACAATCTATCCAGCATCCAGCGCGCCTTCAACCAAAAATGCATTGGCAATACATCTTTTGGAAACTTGCCAAAGCTGCCGCTCAATCACATGCTCTCCTGACTGACTATATGAGCGCATTCATTGGCTTTTCATGCACTTGAGCGCGTATTCGGATTACTCCATCCGCGTCCTCATGCAGGCTGCTCTCTGCAGTCCGGAGCGGGTAACGATCGACCAAGTGGCCGAAGCCTTCAGCATTTCACGCCACCATCTGGTCAAAATCGTGCATGACCTCGGACGGCACGGCTTTCTGAGGACCTTCCGCGGAATCGGCGGAGGCTTTACCCTCGCACGCCCTCCAGAGGAAATCCGATTGGGCGACATTGTTCGTCTGGGAGAGGAAACTGAGGCCGTGATAGACTGCACGGACCGGGAAAGCCGTTGCTGTCGTCTCTCTTCCGCCTGTTCTCTAAAAGACGTTCTGGACGAAGCCGCCGCCGCCTTTTTTGAAGTCTTGGACCGTCACTCCCTCGCCGACGTCCTGGGACGGCCCACGAGAATGAGGAGGGTACTCGGCATCTGAATAGCCGGCGTGCGCCTTGCTCGTAACACGATCGACATGGCTCGCAACCTCTTCTACGGCCTGCTCTCGAGCGCCCTCTTGGCCTTACTACCGGCTTGGGGCGCCTGGCCCATGCTGCGTGGCAATCCAGCCCATTCAGGATTCGTCGCGGCGGAGTTGAGGCCCCCGTTTCGGCTTGCCTGGGTGCGCCAGATCGAAAACGAACGGTTGGGCACGGCCATGGAACCGATCCTGAGCGACGGCAGGCTCTTCGTCGCCACCCACGCGGGCAGCCTCTACGCCTTGCGGGCGGATACCGGCAAGGGGCTGTGGCGCTTTCGAGCGAACGGACCGTTTCTGCACTCGCCGGCCGTGGTTGGAAAGACCGTGTTGGCCGCAAACGCCGATGGGAACGTCTATGCCGTTGCCGCCGATTCCGGGACACTCGCCTGGAGCTATTACGCCGCCTACGGCGGCTTTTCGGCCTCGCTATTGGTGCTGGATGGCACGGTGTTCATCGGCACGCGCAGCGGCGACTTTCTGGCCCTGTCAGCGAGCGATGGAAAACCGATTTGGCGCCGCCCGCTCGGTGTTCCAATCCGGCAGACAGCCGCCGCGGCGGACGGGAGAATTTTCATCACAGGGGAAGATCTGAAGGTGCGATGTTTCCGGGCCCGCGACGGAAAGGTCGAGTGGACTTCTGAGCAGTTGGCGGGACAAACGGCTCGCGACTACTACCCAATTGTTGTCAAACACCATGGCCGCACCTTCGTCATCGTTCGCACCAACCCCATTCTCAACATGGGCCGGCGTATCGCTCGCGACCGCACCTTGCTTTGCCGCAATGCGGGTGTGGACGACAGTTCCTGGCGAACTCTCGACGCGTGGACCAAGAGCGAAAAGGCCCGCGGAAACCCAACCCTCTGGGCCAGGGAGCAACAGGCCATTCGCCAGGGCCTGGAGGCCGACCCGGAGGCAAAGACCTTCTATGTTCTCGATGCCGCGACTGGCAAAGAGGCATTCACTGCTCCAGTTCTCTGGATCGGGGGCTGTCAAGGCGTGGGAGTTGAGGCGGCTCTCACGAGGGACGGCAGACTCTTGGTATTCTACCGCAGCGCTTACGGCAACTGGAACCTGGGGGTCGCCCCGCTGGTCGCTCTGGGCTTGCTTGATCTCGGCACTGGCGCCATCACTCCTCTCTTCCATCATCAGGGTACGCAGCCGCCCTGGAACTGTTTCTGGGGAACCGCGGATGAGAGCCAAAACTTTTTGGTGGCAGGCGACACCGTCCTGATTATTCACCAAGACACCCTCAGTGGCTTCGACCTGAGGACGAATGATCTTTTCCCTATCTGCGGCGAACGAGATACCTACGGCGGCTTCCCAAACCCGCCTTGGGCGCGTAACGAGTGGCATGGCCCCGCTCGCGCCGGGGTCGGGGTCGTTGGCAATCGCATCTATTGGCAAACCGGGAGCCGGATACTTTGCGTGGTTGCTAATGCGACCAACCAGGCCCCTACCCACCCGGAACCGGTGTCCGTCGCTAACGATTTGCCTGCGCATGCCGCGCCAAAAAGCCCCGCCCCCACTCGATCCGCGCTCCGGCAATGCCTCGTCGCGACTACAAGAGCCATTCTCTCAGAGGATTGGGCGCCCCTGTTCACCGACCCTGGTCTGGCCGGTCGCGTATTCAGCTTTGACAACAGCGGGGAGTTGTTCGAATCGCTGGCTTGGGCCTACCCCCACTTGCCTCCCGAACTCCAATCCGAGGTCAAGGCTCGGCTTCGCCGCGAGTGGAGCGTGCATCCGCCTTTCACGCGGGCAGCTTGGTATTCCCTTGAAGAGGGTGCCCGCCGGGAATGGTTCCGTGTTCCGGAGGATTATTGTGTTCGGCTGGGTGGGGGCCAACAGCCACACCCCTTTGGGAATCTCTACGCGGGTTGGTTGTTTGCGCGGCGGTGCGGGGAAGAGTCCCTTGTGCTCAGGAGTTGGGCGGGGATCAAGGCGAGTTTCGAGGACTTCATGAAAACTGGCTGGCGCCTTGACCCTGCCAAGGGCGACCCTTTCGCCAATCGCTATCTGGCTTCGCTTTTGGCCTTCAGCCGCCTCGCTAAGAGGGCAGGCGATCGCGCCACCTCACTCCAGGCGGCTAAGAGAGCGGAGCAAACGGCCAAAGCTCTGATCGCCTGGTGGAAACGAGCCGCTGCGCAGGGCACGCTCAGGACGTTCACCAAGACCTCGGAGCTGGATCGGTTTATTGGCAAGGGTGACGGCCTGTGGCTGGCAGAGGCGCCGCATCGGCATACGCTTGCGCTGTTCGAGGACTTGACCCCGGAGGTCGCTGAACTGGTCCGCCGCAAGGCCCCGACAGCCGTCGCCGCGGTGTGGGCCACATTTTCAGCCCTATGCCCAACCTGGGCCTGCGTTGGAGAGGAGCGACAGGTCCACTTCGGGGAGAACTTCATTGATCCCCCGGATTTCGCATTGAGCGCGTTCCGCGCCCTCGCTTGGCTGCGGGCGGCTCCCGCGGATGAACTCGCACGTCGCGTGGACGTGCCCTTCTGCCGGGCCGACCTGTATTACCTCACGAAGCTAGCCCTTGCCCTCGATACTAACCCGAATATTTCACGCCACGAACAAAACGGCGGCAGTCTGTAGGTAGGGCGCGCAGTCCTCTGCGCGCCGCGGTCCGCGCCATCGGCAGCATTCCGCGGTCATGCGGCGCACAGAGGACTGCGCTCCCTACCCGTGTAGATATTCGGGCTAAGCCCTGACCCGGCGCTTTGGGTGGTGGGAGGATAGGCGCCGCGGTTAGCACATGGACTGCAGCGAAGCAAACCCCGCGATCTGCCAGACCCTATTCCGTGAGAACCCGGTAATACCGCAACGGAAGCTGGCTGGAAGTCCTATCTTCGAAATCGAATTCTCCCGTCTTCTGCTGATCTTCCGAGGGCGTCCCGAGCGTCACCCAGTCCAGCAGGTTGCTCGACGCCTGGACGTGGTAGGTTCGCGTGTCGTCCGCTGAGAATTGCAGGAGAGGCAGTCCGTTGCGGAAACTGACCGTAAGATCGGCCACCGCTTGGGCCGGGTGGGCGTATAAGTCAGCAATGCGGTGACAGCGATAGACGCTGCAGTCGCGGTAGAGCGCGTTGGGCTTGTCATACATCGTAATCGCCAGGTCGAACACAACCTCAGGCATTGCCTCATGCGTAACCTCCGTGATTCGAACCATCGTCGCGTCCGGCCCGTACTGGCTGGGGGGAGACCCGTTGACGTAGGACACCGCCGAAAAATCGATTAAGATATTGCCCGTCTTGGGTTCCGGTTCCGCATTGCCTTCATGGTCAGTGAAGATTCGATCAGTGACATTGGTTCTACCGTAATCCCAAACTTGAGAGATCTCCATCGTCTGCTCGTTGATGCTGTATTCGACCACGCGGGTGTAGTTGTCTTTGTCCGGCACAGGTGGGCTGAACGGGCTGGCCCGGTAATTGCCGTTATCGTAAAGCAGGAAGGTGCCCTGCGGCATGAGGACGGGCGCATGTTGCGCGTACTGCCAGGCGAAAGGAGCACCGACGGGCTTGAGCAGGCAGGGCTGCCATGCGGGCCCCCAGTTCTCGTGCGGGCCAAGTATCCACTTGAGTTGCCCGGTGGCGCGGGAGAACTTGATGACCGCATTTTGGAGACGCATGGACACAAGAAGCGAGTCGTCCCGCGGGTCCTCGATGATGGCGTTTGAATGTTCGACGTCCCATCCCCCTTCCCACGTGTTGAACAGGTAGCTGCTGACTCGTTTCGGATCGAGCACGTTGATGGGCGACCAGGTGTTGAGCACCGTTGCGTCAGCGGCCGAGATTTCCACTACCCTTTGATAAAGCACGTTTGCTGTGGCCGTAGGCGCGTTTGAGTCTGTAACACTGGTTGGGAAATTGCTGACCGATTTGAGCGCGTCGCTCAGGTAGAGAATGGTGCCATGGCCGGTTGGCAAACCCTCGTGAACATTGACAGGGAGATTGGTTGGAACAACCCAACTGTTGATTGCCTGGCCCAGCAGGTCCATTTCCGCAAAATTCGTCTTCCAAGGCATGAACAGGTTGCCGTTGGGAAGCTGGCGCACATCGGCGGTCGAAGGCCCCACATTGTACCAGACGACCTCGCCGGCACTATCAACAATCACGATATACCAATACGTCTCGTTGTGAACGCCAACGCGAAACAGCGTGTAGCCAGGTTCCATCCGCCCCGGCTGACTCTTCAGCAAGGCGATGTTGGGAAAGTCAGCCGGCACGGCATCGGTGATGAAGACCACTGGCTCGGCGGCCACGACCTCGTTCCGACTGCGGTCACGCGCTGTAACCGTGATCCAGTTGGTTCGCCCTGGCTTGAAGCCGAAGAGCGGCACGGCATGCATCCGCGCGTAGTCGTAAAAGTCTCGGCGCCAGGTGTCCTTCCCGTCACTCGCCGAAACGCTGACTCTTGATTCGGTGTCTGTGGTGAAGCGAAGCACTCCGGCGAGGGGCGCATTCGTAGCTTTGGTGAAGGACGGCCCTGACACAATGGTGATCGCGCCGCAGGGCAGACAAAAAGCGAGTAGTGCGGCCCCCAAAGCACACAGCAAGAACTCGCGTGGCGCCAAATGTGATGGAGGCCCCCGCAGACTGCCAGGGAGACGGTCTTTCTGGCGACGCCTGTGAGTGCTCAAACAGATAGAACAGCAGATCCGGCCCAGCTTGGTACGTTCGGCCACGCAGCTTTTGCCTGCATTCATGTTCCCTCCTCCTTGAACTGTGTTAACAGCTTTGTACGGTAAATTTCCTGATTTGATACGCGCATCCAGGCCACCGCCCGGATTAATGGCGCTATTCAAACAGAAATCGCCTCAGTTGTAAAGCGAATTGTGCATCCGCTGAGCGCATCCCGTCAGCCCCGCTCCGGCGCTGGCGGGAACGAGTGCAAAGAGAGCATCGAGGGGCGTCGGTTTGAATTGTCCAAAGGTGACATTGAGCGATATTGGCTGCCATTGAGTGACACTGGGAGCAAGACGACGTCGGTTGCCGAGCGGGAGAGATGATGGATGGGGGATGATGCACCAAGCAGCCAACGACGAACATCGAACAGCCAGCATCCGATGTGCGGCATCCCGGATTCTCTTTTTCGCAGTTGAGTTCTCGGAGCACGCACTTGCGTTCGGCTGGGTGGTCCAAGGCCTCCTTGTCATGATTCGAGATGCGGTCAGGGCCATCCGAGCACCGGCGGGCACATTGCCCGCGGATTAAGAGGCGGAACGGACAAAGGAATGGGGGCAAAGGAATTTTTGTGAAGCCGTCGGTCCTGCGCTACGCCGCGAAGATTTCTGTCTTACGCCCAGGGTGCGAGCGGCTGGCGCGTCATTGAGGAATACGGTTGTTGAACAAATCGCTT
>JBJKSV010000470.1:0-2554 GCA_046703605.1 Limisphaerales bacterium | reverse complement strand
TGAGGTAGGTGGAGGTTGTCTGGTCACCAGACATTCCGTTGAGTGTGATGGTGCTGAAGGTCTGGTCGCCGCCACCGGCCAGTGACAAGGCGTTATTCCAGCCGCCTGGGCTGCTGAAGCTGGCGTTTGGGTCAAGCACGGTGTAGTCCACCGTTGCGTTGGGATTGATGGTCGGGGGCCAGTCGCTTGGGCTGAACGGCCGGGTGTGGGCGTGCAAACTGGCCAGTGGAGCCGCAATCAGCGCCAGAGCTCCAGCGGCTCGGCCCAACCTCCAGGCCATCGCCCTCTGACGCCGTTGCGATGTCTTGCTCAAGAATTGAACGATACTGAATGCCATGGATTTCATAGTCACCTCATGTGAGTGGGATTTAAATTGCGAGAATCGTAAAGAAATGAGTCGGGCAAGTCAATTCTTTTGTTGCCCGAACTCGCGCGCGCATCTAAGCAGCGCGCTATGTCTTTGGCGTTGGGTGCGGGCTTCATGGGTGGCGATGTTATGCGCGAATAGGTTTCAATTGGCTTTTATAGGTGTGTATAGGTGACCAGGATGAACATCCGATTCGAGATTCGAGATTTGAGGTTTGACATTTGGGAGCGGGCCTGGATACCACGCGGGCCCCATTTGAAGTTTCCGCAGCCTTCTGTAGCTTTCCGTAGCCTTCCGCAGGTTTCCGCAGGTTTTTGAAGATCGCATTTTCAAAGGAGGCTGTGCTTCTCGCCCGGATTTGCGATTGGTGATTGAAGGGCGGCGCTGTTCTGCCAGAGACGTCGGCGTACGTGCGCCGGCGGCAGCTTGCGCAGGTATCGGTGCAGGGTTCGCTTCGTCCTTCGTGAAGTGCATCCAGAATGGCTTCAATTTCCCTGGGTCGGCTCTGTCTCCTGCACATCTTTTTGCTCCCATTTTTTTTGCCGTAGTTTGGTTCTGGCTCTGCCAGGTTCGGAGTTCATAATCATAATTCTTTGATTGCGTGGCCCGGCCTTTGAGAGCACCGGCCTCTAAGAAGGGTGGGGTGTTACGCGGGGACGGATTTTGGGTTTTGGAAGAAGCTGGGAGGCAGGCACTTGCAGGAAATGTAACCGTTACGGGATCGTTACACTTTGATTGACATTCGCTCTAGCAGACCAACCTCCTCGCCGTCCCGCGCCAGGGAGAATGGTACTACATCAACATCACCCGGCTTTACAACGCCTGGCAATCCGGCGCCTGCCCCAACTATGGCCTCCAGCTCCGACCGGCGCCATTCATCAACGAGAAGTTGGACAATTTCTATAGCGGCGATTACGTGGCCAACCCCAAGCTCAGGCCAAAACTCGTCGTCACCCCGGCCCCAAAGGAGTAGTGGCGCAAGTGAGATGCGCGCGGCCTCATGCGCACATCGTCTGCAGACTTGACCGCGCGCCGCCAGCAATTAGAGTGGGGTAATGAGTGCAAGCGAATTGCTCGATGAACTGGGCGAGCGGTTAGAGAGGCTGCCTCCCCTCGAACGTGAAAGGTTTTTTGACGGCATCGCCGCGTTGGAGCTCCGCTTTGGACGCCGGGAATTGGCAACCGCGCCACGGCCACTCCCCTGGCCGGACATCCACGCGCGCCATCGGCGTATCTTCGGGGACGAGGTTCTGCCCGAGAACATTGTATTGGCCGCCAGAGCCGAGGACCACTGCTGACGACGCATGTCGCTTTACGCCAACGCCGGCTGGCAAAGCTCCTTGGGCTGGTTGTCAAGCCGTAGGCTTGGCTATCTCACCGGCCAAGCCCGACCCACGCCTCCGGGTCTGCCCGAGGCCCCGCGACAAACCCCGGCTCATCCGCCAGCCCGGGACGCAGCAATCGTGTAAGCCGCCGCAGAAGCCCACGGAGAAGTCCACGGACCTACGTTGTGAATGGGGACAGATGCTCAGGCCAAAGCTCGTGATTCAACCTGCCCTACATTGGCCTTCCATGGAAGCGACTTGCGCAAGGCGCTGCAGATTCGCTCGCGCTTCGACGCGCCTTTCCCCCTGGACCTGCTAGTGCGCAAGCCCCGATTTGTCTCCGAGCGGCTGCGCGAACGGGATATGTTCATCGAGCGGGTCGTGAACCAGGGCGTCGTGATGTATGAAAACCAGCACGCGTGAGTGGATCGTGGGCAATGTCATCACCAAAGCCGAGGCGCAACGGGCGCTCAAGACCTCCAAGACCTTCCGCAAAGAGGCACGGCTGAGCCTTGGACTCGCGGCAAAGTGAGGCCGGCTTCCGGCGGCCATTAGCCCGTCCCATTTTCGCGAGCACGGGGTCGGTTCTTAGTGTTGATAACAGAATTGAGAATCCCTGCTACCGGAGCGAAAAGTGTTATCAATGCTAAGAACCGACCCCGATTTTCCAGTCCCCCAGTACGCGGAGGAAATCGCCTGGCGTGTCCGCCAACTCGATGACTCCTGGAAATCGCTCAACAACCCCGTAACCGAAGCTCAAGCCGAAGCGTTCATTCAGAAGCATTTCCCCGATGAAGCCTTAACTGGAGAAACTCTGTGGTCGCATTTTATGAGAGCCATAGGAATAGCGGAGAAGCGGAAT
>JBJKSV010000469.1:0-7488 GCA_046703605.1 Limisphaerales bacterium | reverse complement strand
CTCCAACTCCGCCTTCGCCACCCTCCGATCCCACCGAGCCGACCCAGCCCAGCGTCCCGCAGGCGCCGCGCGGTTATGGGCAGCATTTCCAGACGCCTGCGTCTGGAATACGCCCTGGGGCCGAGTGGTATCGTGCCGGACGGCCCGACGGCCAACAGCAAGCGAACAGGTTTGAAAACGGGTCATGGCCGACCCACTCCTTCCAGGGGCGCCCGGCGCCGGCTCAGGTGCCCCGCTACATCTCTCGAGGGGAGGCTGGGCGCTTTCGCTCGTTCGAGACGGGACGACAATGGAATGGGCGCAGTTTCCAAGCCCGGTGGCAGACGCCCACCTTCAGTTCCCGGAGCGCCGCTTTTCGCGCCCCGCAGGCCGCATCGGCCGCCCCTGCGCCTCGAATGGAACCGCACCAGACATCGTCCAGGCCAGTTCCCGGGCGGCCCGGGCGCTGACGCTCGGCGCCTTGAGATTTGGCCCTAGGTCCCGATGAGGCATAACCACTCGAACTCGAGGGAGCGCATCCCGCGATTAGTCACCTTGTCCTCCAGCTTGGGCAATCTCGGCATGTTCTGGACCGAGTGTGAGATAAAGTGCGCCATACGGAGGTTATCGGGACAGGCCCTGGTTGCCACCACCCTCGGCACGATGGCGCTATGGCTGGGGGCAGCTTCCTGCGCGGGCGAGACCGTCCTGTATTCAGCGCAGTTCGAGTCGACAGAAGGTTACAACCCGAAGCTGGAGTTGGCCGGTCAACAAGGATGGGTCAGCTATGGGGCGGCCTCAGGCGGAAATGGATTCACAACGAACTTTTTCGGATCGCAGGCCGCGTATGTCGGGCGCACCCCTTTAAAGCCGCCCGGCGAATTCTTGAACCTTTGGCGACCAATCAACTATACGCCGGCCCAAGGCGAGTCTTCGCTGGTGAGGTTCACGGTCGAGATGGCGATCGGGGATTCGTCGAACAAAAACTGGGATGACTTCTACTGGAGCGTCTATAATATCGAGGGAGATCGGTTGTTCACCATCGACTTTGATAATTACGGTCTCAGTGTCTATTACGTGTTGGGCGGCACAAACTATTTTGTTCCGACTCAGCTTTCGTTCACGAATGGCATTCCCTACACATTAGCAATCAATATGGACTTCGCCTCGAATAGATGGGATGCAAGGCTCAGCGGGCAATTGTTGGCCACCAACCAGCCGATCAGCACCACAAACGCCCCCCTCGATCTGGGTGACGTGGATGCCGTCTGGGCTATCTATAATGTCAATGCGCCCGGCAACAACTACATGGCTTTTGACAACTACAAGATCTCTACAGTGCCCGTGCAGGGGCCGCCGCCGCGCCTCTCGGTGCTTGCCTACGCCCAGGGCAGCCCGGCGCTGCGGGTTAGCGGTATCTCCGGCGCCCATTACGCCATCGAGGCGAGCACCAATATGGTGGATTGGCTGCCGATCCGGACGAACATTGTCTCAGGCGGCTATTTCGATTTCATTGACACGTCGGGCTCTCAGTTTTCTCGCCGCTTTTACCGTGCCCTGCAGGTCAACTGAGGTCATGGGTGTCACTCCACACCAGTTTAGGCAAATCCAGGAGCGCCTTGCCGGAAGCCGCCGTCCTGTCGCGCCGGTGTTTCGGTCCGCGATTGCCTCCGGAGTGAGTCTCCGCTCGCGCATCTTGGGCCTTGATCCATCGCTGCGTGGCACTGGCTACGGAGTCATACGACTGGCCAAGCCCTTCCCGGAAACGCTGGTGTTCGGGACGATTACCTGCCCGCCGACTTGGGAACGCTCGCGGTGTCTTGCAAAGATTGTTCAGGAGCTGCGCGCGGTGCTTAAAGAGCACCAGCCGTTGGTGTGCGTAGTCGAAGGGCTGTTCTATGCTCAGAACCTTCAAACGGCGTTGATTATGGGGGAAGCTCGCGGCGCGGCCCTTGCCGCCATCGCGGAGGCTGGGCTGGAAATTTACGAACTGGCCCCGCGCAAGGTCAAGCAGGCCATCGTCGGTTTTGGCGCGGCTCAAAAGCTGGCGGTGGCCAAGATGGTTCAGCGCCTGTTGCACTTGGCCAACCCGCCCGAGCCGGATGCGGCCGACGCGCTCGCCTTGGCGCTCGCCTACAGCCAGGAGTCTGGCCGATTCTCGCTGGCCGCTCCCAAGAGAGTCTGACCCGCCATGATCACCTTCTTGCATGGGACATTGGTTGAGGCCCTGCCGACCCAGGCCATCGTCGAGGTCAACGGTGTCGGTTATGAAGTCCTCATCCCCCTCTCCTCCTACGACAAATTGCCGGGGCCCGGAAAGGAGATTAAGCTCCTGACACACCTGGCGGTCCGCGAGGACGCCCAGGTCCTCTATGGTTTCATGAGCGCGGCCGAACGTGACTTGTTCCGCCTGCTCATCCAGACCGTCAGCGGCATCGGGCCAAAGACCGCACTGAATATCCTCAGCGGCATCAACGTCACGGCGTTCCGCGGGGCCGTTTCTTCAGGAGATGTCAAGGCCCTGGCCCGCATTTCCGGGGTGGGGAAAAAGACCGCCGAGCGCATCGTTGTGGAGTTGAGGGACAAGGTCGGAGCGGCGGGGGCCTGGGAGGCCAGCAGCGCCCAACGGGGCCTTTCTCCCGAAGACCAGAAGGTCAATGACGCCGTATTGGCATTGATGGCTCTGGGCTTTAAACAGGTTGAGGCGCACGATTCGGTTCGCAAGGCTCAAACCGCGCTGGGGGTCGAATCCACCGTTGAGGAGCTTGTCCGCGCCTGCTTGAGGAAGGAATGAGAGCGGAACTTAATTCCCGGCCTGGAGATCCACCTCCATCCGCCCGCACGCGGCGCAAGAGCGGGATCGTCGTGCCGCATTCGGCAAGCTGGTTCCAGCGATTGGGCGCCTGGGTGGTTTATGGATCATTGAAGGCGGTCTCAAGGACTCTACGCTACCGGTGGGAGGATCGCTCCGGACAGTTTTTGGGGCCGGAGCCGTTGGGGCCGGCAATTTACTGTGTTTGGCATAATCGGCTGGCCCTGTGCATGACAGTCTATTTCGACTATGTCAAGAAGCGGAACCGCACCGCTGGCTTGGCCGCGTTGGTCAGCGCCAGCCGGGATGGCGGATTTCTGGCTCGAATCCTCGGATGCTTCCAGGTTCAGCCGGTCCGTGGTTCCACGAGTCGGCGCGGACCGCAGGCGTTACTGGAACTGACCACCTGGGCTGACCGTGGCTATGACCTGGCCCTGACTCCAGATGGGCCGCGCGGGCCTCGTTATGTCGTTCAGGAAGGAGTGATGTCCCTGGCGCAATTGACTGGCCTGCCGATTGTGCCGGTTTCGTATAGCCTGGCTCGGAAAATCCGGCTTAAGAGTTGGGACAGGTTCCTCGTCCCGCTGCCATTCTCTGAGTGCGTGGTGGTCCTGGGCAGGAGCCTGCGCGTGCCTCGGGATGCCACCGACGAGCAGCGCGCGAGCCTCCGGCGCCAGTTGGAAGACGAGTTGAGGGAAATTACCGAGGATTAGGCTCGTGTTCCGGTCAATGGGCGAGGGTCGGAATCGAGCTCAGTCGGCTCGTAGAACCACCTTAGCCCCTCAGCCCGGGGCCATGAAGCCCCAGGCTATTTCCGGATTCAATCGCGAATCGCAACTCTAAAACTGCAAATCTGCTCAGTCTGGCAGGACTTTGACGCGGATGTTGCGGAAGCAGACCTTGCTGATTTGGCCTGGCATCGGCGGATGCCCCTGGAGAACGAAAGTCCCTTCAGGCAGCCAAATGGCGCCAGAGGAGAGGCGATGCACGGTGTCGGCCTGCTGAATCTGGTAGGTGAACATGGGCTGGCCGTTGAGTTTGACGGTGACCAAGCCGTTGCGGCAAATAATCTCCTGGGTGTACCAAACGTTATCCCTGACAGGGGCATTCGCCAGATAAACCACCGTCTGTGTGTTGTCAGGCGAGGGCGTTTCCGGGCCCCAGGTCAGATTAAACAGGCCATAAAGGCTGCCGGTGCGCCGCCAATCGGCGTGGCTGTTATCCACTTGGCATTCGAGACCTCTTCTGGGGAACCCGGCGTTCTGATATTCGGCATGGAAGTAGATGCCCGAATTGGCGCAGTAATAAGTCTTCACGTCCACGCGCAGGTCGAAGTTCTTAAAGGTGTGATTGTTGACATCGCCTTCATAGAACAGGTGCGCTGGGCGATGGTCATCGGATGGGCAGTTCATGACGATCATGCCGTCTTCCACGTGGAAGAGTTTGGCATTATCGCCTACCTTCCAGCCATTGAGAGTTTGGCCGTCAAAGAGGCTCACAAAACCTTCGTCTGCCGAGGGTGTCTGAGCGGCCAAAGGGCCGGCTGCCACAAGCGCCAAAGCGGCGCCAAGCCCCCATCCAAAGCAGCGCCTGAAGCTAAAGTGGTTCGAGGCGGAGTGGTTGGCCGCCAGGTGAGCGGGGATGGACCCTGCAGCGGAGTCTAGCATAGAGTTTTTCATATTTTCTCAGGAAGGTCCGCACACTTGGTTTGCCCGCATCCAACGACTTGGGCGGGTCCTCATCTCTCACCGGAAATTCCAGGCAAGGAGAATCATGTGCGGGAGCCCAATCTTCATTCGTTGGCAACGAAGATACTGCGAGCGGTGAAAAAACTCCACCACTTCTGGAAAAACGCTCTCGGACTGGGTGGTTCACCGCGGCTTTCGCCGCCGCCGCTTATGGAACCACGTATCGACCACTACGAAGACGAACCCCGCAAAACCAACTACCAAAAGCAACACCGCTCCAGGACTGTTCTCCCACACTTGGTGGAAATTCCTGAAGATTTCTTGAAAATCCATTCTTGGGGAATCTACACCCCATGGCCCAAAATGAAAATGGCGCCAGAAACAAAAAGTTTGTTATTTCTTCAACAGCGCTGCGCCCAATTCGTGCCGAGTTGCCCCAGGTTGCCTTTCGCCGGGGCGATGCGTTAGGGCATGCCCGCCAGGGTTAGCGCCCAATTCCACGGCCTCGCCGTGCCCGGTTCTCACAAGCTCGTGCTGGATTTGCGGAAACTGCAGGTTGAGCTCTTCCACCAGCTCTTCAGCCTCTTGCCGGCTGAAAACCTTGCTACCTCTGCCACATCGCCCGTTTTCAAGCGATTTCCATTGGATGATGTACCTGTCGCTCATACGGCTTTGCTATAGCCCAAGTTGCAGGTAGTTGAAGTAGGCAAAACCCGAAACCTCCACCGGGGAGCACATCTCAACATCTGACAATTTTCGCCGCCCGAATGTTGCAGGCCGGTGGTCATCAAAGGGTGGGATGTGCCCTCGACTGCGGGTTCATTTCCAGTCGAAAGCGCCCTTCTTGAGCGCATACACGTAGCCAACAAAGAGAATGCCCAGAAAGGACAGCATCGAGCCAAAAATCAGCCCGGCATGCGCCTTGAGCATGGAGCGATAGACCACCGCCCAAGGATAGAGAAACACCACCTCAATGTCGAACAGAATGAAGAGCATCGCCACAAGGTAAAACTTGACCGACAACCGGGCGCTCCCTTCACCTACCGGCAGCATCCCGCATTCGTAAGCGGTATCCTTGGTGCGACCGCGTTTGCCCTTTTTCCCCACCAGGACTGAGCCAACGAGCATCCCGGCGGAAAACAGCACCGCCAGCACACCCAGCATCAAAACCGGCAAGTATTGGGCCAGTTGTTCGGAAGATGTCATAACCCGGAAAACCTAGCGTCCCAGCCCAACCCTTCACAAGCCAAAAAGAGGTGCTGCCAAAGACTGGCCTTGCCCTCCTGCCCGCTGCCCTTTCAAATCAACCGTGACACGCCGCCGCATGCGTATCCTTTGATGCGCAGAACGTCCCCGACTCCACCGCCAAACGCAACATTCCTTTGATCTTGCCTGGAAAACGCTACAGACCACAGAATGCATCTCAGAAACTAACAATTATGAAGGATAACATAAGACTATACCTGGCTGCCACAGCGGTCATCTGTTTGGGAAATCCCCAGCCCGCGCAAGCCCTGAATTTGCTCGTCAATCCCGGTGCAGAGACCGGAGACTTGCAGGGCTGGGTTGACCCGGACGAGGCATGGGGCGCCGCCGCCGAAATCGCGCCTCACGCAGGAAGCAAGTTCTTTTGGCCATCTCGAAAGCAACTCGAATACACGGAAATGTATCAGGATATCGATGTGAGAGAAGAGGCGGCGGCAATCGACGCAGGGCGGCTTTATCTGCACCTCTCCGGATGGTTGGCGAATTGGGACCAGTATCCCCATGACCAAGCCACCCTGGCGGTCCAAGCCCAGGACCAGAACGGCGCTCAGTTGCTGTACCTGTCCCGTTCGCACCGCAATCCGCTGTGGGCCCGGTACCAGCTCGATTCGCTCATTCCGGCCGGCACCCGCACCTTGAGGGTGGAGTTGATCGCCCGACGTTTTGTGGGGGCCGACAACGATGCCTATTTCGACGACCTGTCGCTGGAAGTGGACAGTCAGGCGCCGGCGTATTCCGTAACCATCACTCCCCAGGGCGGCAGGGCGGAAGTGCCGGTGGGAGGCACTTTGCAGTTGGTCGCGGGCACGACGGGTGGCGTGGACGCTCAGTATCTGTGGTCCTCGTCCTTTGATGCGATTGCCACGGTGGATACGAATGGCTTGGTGAGCGCTTCGCAGCCTGGCCGCTTCACTGTGCAGGCCGAGGGAACCACGACCCGCGCCGTAGGTTATCTGGATCTCGTCGCGTTTTCTTCGAATTCGCTGGTAGTCACGGCGCCTGCCGAAGGCGCGGAATGGGTTGCCGGCTTGACCAACGACATCGCCTGGGAACTCAAAGGCTCGATTCCGCCCGTGGCGATCGCTTATCGTGTCGGCGGATCAGATTGGACCCCCATAGCCGAGGGCGTTGATGCCGCGGTTTCGCGCTTCGCCTGGAGCGTCCCCGATACGCAGGTCACGCTTAATCAGTGCCAGTTCCGTTTGTCCTGGAGTGGCGACGAGGCCATCAGCCCGTCTTTCAGTATTAAGCCGGCGGCTCGCCCGCCGATTGGATTGTCCTTGCAGATGTACGCGGGACTTACGATCACCGGCCAGGTCGGTGATCGTGTGCTCATCGAGTATGCCGGCCAAATGACCCCGAACGACTGGCAAACGCTGGATACCATCACCTTGACCAATAGTCCCTATCTCTGGTTTGATGTCGCATCGCCGGGGGTCCCCTGCCGGTTCTATCGGGCGGTGGCGGCGCCCTAAATGATTCGGCTGGCCGGTTCGTCGTTTTCTCCTAATCACACGGCGGCGGATATAGCCAAGCCTTTGATGGTGCGCTCCAAGGTTGGCGGCGAGGCGCATTTTAACTGGCCCACGGGTGAGGTCTGAGGGCCGTGAATTATTTGCTTGCGGTTTTTGCCGCCAGCGAGTAATAATGGGCATGAAAGTGAATGCCGGCCAGAGTGCCAGTATGTTTCATACAGTTATTGCATGAATAAGCTTCAACCGGGGAGGCTGTCTTGAGCCGCCC
>JBJKSV010000468.1:0-2543 GCA_046703605.1 Limisphaerales bacterium | reverse complement strand
ACCTAGAGAGGGTTGCCGTTTCGCTCGTGGGATGAAATATTCGGGCTGGGCTGTCGCGTCCTGGAACATTGCCCCTGCCGTTATCCTGGAATCGCACCCCGTTCATCCCGCCGGTTCAGCGGCAAAGCTTCCTCCATACCCTGGTTTGTAGAGCCGGATTCCGATGGCCTGCGACATCAGGTCGAAGTGCTTGTCCTGCGCATAGACTCGCCAGCCATGTTCGACAGAGACGCTGGCAATGAGCACATCGTTCCAAGGCACTTGCAGGCCCACGTCCTGCAGTCGCCAAGCGTTCTCCAACGCCAGGACCCAACTCGTCTCGGTCACGTGAACGTATGGAATAACCGCGAAATTCTCCGCCAACCTCTTGCGCTCCTGTTTGCGGGCACCGCCCAAGACCTCTAGCCGCACGGTCGAGCACCATGCGGCTTCAAATTCTTCCAGGAGCGATTCCAAGGCGACCTTGCAGGCGAGGTCCCCATTGCGGCGGGCGGCTTCAATCCACACCGATGAATCGACGAGGACCATACCGCCCTACACGTCCAACTTCTCGAGGGCCTCGTTAGTCACCGGATAATCAAAGGCGCCCTCGCGCAGCATGCGCCCGAATTCCTTGGCCTTCTTACGTTTCACGAATTCTTCGACCGCCTTGCTGACGGCCGGACTTTTCATCTTTTCACCGGTCATTTTCATCAAATCATCAATCACAACGTCATCTATATCCACTGTAATTCTCATATTTAAATCAATTCTACATCTTTCTGAGTACAATGCAATATATTTTTCAATCAAAATGAAGGAATATTCCGCTTTTTGATTCCTCACAGTGCCTTCGCTCGCCAATCCACCGCGCTTTATCGCAGTCATTCCTGACCAGAAGAATCCGTGGCGCCGAGTTCGTATCAGAACGAGACACTCCCTGCTGCCGTTGTTTCGTGAATTGGCAGTTGTGGGGAAAAATCTCTTCGCCTGATGCCGGATTGAGCGCGAGACGCCAGCTTCCAAACCGTGGCACAAGGGTTGCTTAACCAAACTTCCGTTCAGTCTCTTGGTGTCCGGAGAGATCTCTCCCGACCAGCGGCTATGAAGAGTAATGCTTTGACATCGCAGAAAGCAGAAATACGAATTATGAAGAAACTTTTGACCTCAGGCCTGGCCGTCGGACTGTTCGCCTTGAGCGTGCAGGGCCAAACCGTCAGCACGGTTGTTTCCGGCCAGGGCGAGCCTTATGGAGTGGCCGTTGATCCGTCGGACAATGCCTATTACTTCACCGACAGCATGAACAACCGCGTGCTCAAGTATGACACGGCAGGCGGAGGTCTCTCGGTCATCTTGGACGCGGCATCCGGGTCCAGCCTCCTGCTAAGTCCATCGGGGATCGCGTGGGACAGGTCGGGCGGAGCGAACGGGTTGGCGATGGCGGACACAGGGTATCATTTGCTCCAGTTTCTCGACTCCAAGAGCGGGAATGTGACCCCTCTAGCGGGCAGCACCCAAGGATTCCTCGATGGAGCGGCGCTGAGTGCGCAGTTCGATTTCCCGGCCGGCTTGGCAATCGATCCAGCCACCGGCACGATCTATATTGCGGACGCCTTTAACAACGCGCTGCGGAGCCTCGACGCCAACGGACAGGTCAAGACGCTGGCCACCGGCTTCTACAAGCCCGCCGGAGTCGCCGTTGGCGATACGCTCACCTCCACCGTGCAAGGCGTGACGCAGACAACTCAGCAAATTTGGGTAGCCGACACCCTCGACGACGTCATCCAACTGGTGACCATTACTCGTACCAGCGGTTCGTCCACAGTCCTTTACACGACCAACATCGTTGCCGGCCAATTTCGAGTTGCGGGCAGCACCGATTCGAGGGATGCCCTCAGCGCGACCTTCAACGGCCCGCGCGGCCTTCTCTGGCTGGGTGGCCAATCCGGTCTGCTCATCGCCGATACCGGCAACAACACGATCCGTCAACTGCGGCCCAATGGTACGGGTACCGGCTACTCCGTAAGCACTCTTGCCGGCGCGCCTCCGCCCGCGGCGCCTGACCTGGTGGATGGAACCTTGACCGCTGCCCGGTTCGATTCTCCGGTCGGTTTGGCTGTGGACGTGGAGGGTGCGATTTTGGTTGCTGATTTGAAGAATCAGGCGCTACGCAAGATTGACCGTACACAGTTGCCCGCCCCCACTCTCCTGGCCAATGGTGTTCCGACTAGCGGCGGAGCCTTCAGCAATGCTGTAGCTGTCACGTTTGCCGGTTCCAGTTCCGGCGATGTCACCTACCGTTACACCACAGACGGCACGGCTCCTACGCCACAGGCTCCTGCCGCCACATCGCTGACATTGGCCGGTGGTCCGGTTGATGCCGTTACTCTGCTTTACAAGGCCTATTCGCCCGATTATGAGGCGAGCCAGATTGTTAGCAATTACTTCACCTTCTTCGTGGCTGACCCTGCGGTTGTGCCCGCTTCTGCCTCGGACGTGAACCCGGTGACCATCACTGTCGCCGAACCGACTGACAACGCCCACGTTCACTGGACGACCGACGG
>JBJKSV010000467.1:0-4966 GCA_046703605.1 Limisphaerales bacterium | reverse complement strand
GCCCACGCCCGTGGCGTCGGGCCCCAGCGAGGGATGGACACCGGAGGGCAACTGCCCGCTGATCTGGCTCAAGTACTCGAGAACCCGGCTGCGTGCCCAATACGGGTCAGTGCCGTCCTTGAAGATGACATACACAAACGAGTAGCCATAGAAGGAATAGCCCCGCACCACCGTGGCATGGGGCACTGAAAGCATCTTGGTAGTAATGGGATAGGTCACCTGGTCCTCGACAATCCGGGGGGCTTGACCGGGATATTCGGTGAAGATGATGACCTGCACGTCAGAGAGGTCGGGGATCGCGTCCAGCGGAATAATGACAAGAGCCAGAATGCCGCCCAGGACGATGGCCGCCGTCAGTGCCAGAACGATGAACTTGTTCTTGAGAGAGAAATCGATGATGGCTTTGAGCATGGTCGGTCCTAGTCTTGGCTACTGGTGATTGGAGGCAGATTGGGTACGGACGCCTCCGGGGCTGGGCTGATGTTGCTCCAGCCAATGTTGCTCAGCGATCTTGCCGTGAGCGACAGTACTGGTGGGGACGAGGTCCATACCACATTTGGGACACTTGCCCGGGTGGTCGAAGACCTCGTCGGCGTGCTGCGGCATCGGACAGACGTAAAGCGTCAGGCCCTTGGGAGCCAGGGCTCTCGGTTTGGAGGCGGAGGTTGCCGCGTTTTCGCGGGCGCTGGGGTCGGCGCTGCCGCCGCCCGCCGTGTTCTTCACGCTTGCACGTTCCGTGTTCCCGGCGCTCTGCTCGCCGCTCGCGCCGTCCGTCGTCTTCCCTGGCGGGGCCATGACGGGAATGAGGGTCATGCCGCAGAGGGGGCAATGGCCTGGCTTGGACTCGTGGATGAAGTTGTGCTCGGGCATCGGGCAGGTCCAGTAAAGGATCTTGCCGCCGGGATGAATCTTCTCTAACTCTCTTTTGGTCACTGGCACCAGGGTCATACCGCAGATCGGGCACTTGCCCGGATGGTCATACTCGATTGAGATGTGCGCCGGCATCGGGCAGACATAGACGATCTGTTGTTCCGCAGGTGCGGCGGTCGTCTGCTCCGGCGTGTTGGTCTCACCAGGCCTTGGCATCGTCATTGTCGCGGTCTTCCCGGGCTCGAGCATTTTGGCGATGGCCTCGCGGGTCTGGCTCTCGGAATCGAGCAGGAATTGGCCGGAAGTGACGACCCGCTCGCCCGGTTGGAGACCGCTGAGCACCTGATACATGTCATCCTCGCCGCGCGGCCCCAGCACCACCGTGCGCGGGTCAAATCTCCCCCCGTCCAAGGCGACAAAGACGGTGTTCTTGTCGCCGCTGCGCAGTACCGCTGAGTCGGGAACCAGGACCGCCGACCTGGCCAACTTGGAATGGATGTCCACGCTGGCAAACATCCCGGGCTTGAGAAAGTAACCCGGGTTATGGAATTCCATGCGCACCTTCACCGTGCGTGTCTTCTCGTTCAGGTAAGGATAGATGTAGGTGACCCGGCCACGGAACTTGCGGTCCGGCAGATAGGAGAGGGTCACATCGGCCTCCTGTCCGAGTTTGATATAGGGCAGGTCTTGTTCGTAGATATCGGCCTGGACCCAAACCAGCCCCTCGTCCGCCAACCGGTAGATCACCGCCCCCGCCGTGACCATCTGGCCCTCGACCACATTCTTTTGGATGACGAAGCCGTCCTGGGGAGCCAGGATTTCGAGGGTCTTGCGCGGCTTGCCGTTGCGCGCCAATTCGGCTATCTGCTTGTCGGAGATGTCGAAAAACTTGAGTTTGGTCAAGGCGCTGGCGCGCAGTCCTGCAGTGGCGGAGTCGTCGTGGTTGGTGCCCGAACTCACCGCCAGCAGATACTCTACTTCCGCGCTGTAGAGTTCGGGGGAATAGATTTGAAAGAGCGGTTGACCGCGCATGACGAGCTCGCCCGTGGCATTGACATAGAGTTTCTCGATCCAGCCGGAGAACTTCGTAGTGACATCGGCCAGGGTCGTCTCATTGTAGTCAATCGTCGCTACCGTCCGAACGACCCGCTCCAGGGGGCCGCGTTTAACGATGCCGGTGCGAACGCCCATGTCCTGCATGGTAACGGGATCAATCGAGATAGCGGAAGAATCGGACTTGGCACCCTCATCCGCATAGACCGGGATCAAATCCATGCCCATGGGCGACTTGCCGGGCTTATGCGAAATGTAATTTGGGTTCATTGGCGCGCGCCAATAGAGGATCTTTCGCTCGGCTGGCGCCGTCGCTTTTGGGGCGCCCCCGCTTTCGGTCGTTTCGGCGGAAGCCGCCGCCTGCCGGCCTGTAGCGGCGCTTATCCGCCCGAGCCAGAAGACACCGGCGCCGGCAAGGAGGAGCACGGGGATTCCAAGAATGAGGAGACGTTTCGTTTTGGCGGTCATAAGCGTCAATTTGCTCAAAGGGGTTGTCCGCTGGACAGGAGCGGCGCGCCTTTCGGTGCAATGCCGGCGATGGACAGGGAGAGATCGGCTAGAACGATTTCGCGGCGAGTCTTCTCATCAACGTTGCGCAGCCGGAAGTTGAGCCACGTTCGTTCGGCATCGATCAAGTTGAAGAAGCTGATCTGCCCGGCGACATAGCCCGCACGGGCGATGTCAAGGGACCTGTGCGCTTCGGGAATCAATTGGTTTTGGAGCAGGGCCAGGTTCCGAGTGACCTCGCGGTAGTTGTAGCTCTGAACGGCGAAATCGACCGCGATTCGGATTTGTTCGGACGTGAGCCGCGCTTGGGCCGCCTTGAGGCCGGATTGGGCCTCGTGGAGTTCAGCCGCGATCTTATATCGCAGCACCGGCAGGGTCATCCCCGCTTGCGGGCGATAGAGGGTAGGGGACATCTCCGCGTCGGCCATCAGCCCTAGGCTGAAGTCGGGCACGTTGGCCTTGCGGGCCAGGGTGATGGCCGCCTGGGCCTGCCGCACACCGGCCTCCAGGGCCTTGAGTTGGGGATTGCGCTCAAAGGCGATAGCCAGCACCTTGTCTCCGGTCAAATCCAGCGGCGTGGATTCGAATTCGGAGGGTTGGGGCGGGTCGGGTTGGTCGGGCCGCAGGCCCAGGGCGCCTTTGAGCTGGGCTGTCAAAGAGTTGCGTGAGTCCACCAGATTGGCAATCTCGGTCGTGAGCCGGTCCTCTTCAATCCGCGCGCGATAGACATCCTGGAGCGTGACCTTGCCGACCTGGTTCTGGGCACGGGCGATGCGCTCGAAGGCGGCCAGTAGGTCCAAAGTCTGACGATCAATCTGAATCTTCTGGTTGAGGAACCAGAGCGGGTAATAGGCCCTTTTCACGTTGAAAGCGGTTTGGAGCACCGAGGTCTCAAAGGCGAAATACTTCGCTCGGCTCGCGGCGCTGGCTATCGCCCCGGCGGCCTGGAGCTTGCCTGGCCCTGGCAAGACCTGCATCAGCCCGGGCATCAGGCTTTTGAGGATGTCGGTGATGTCGGATTGGAAGCTCAACACGGGGTCAGGCAACGAGCGAGCGACGGTAATGCGCTCAATGGAGGCGGCCCAGTCGTAGTAGGCCGCCGCGACCGCGGGCTGGTTGAGCATGGCAAAGCGTACGTAATCCTGGAGTCTGGAGTTGGTGGTCAACACCGGCAGCAGCGGGGCTGCGGCATGCGGCCGAAACTCCGTCCTTACGGCCCGGAAATCCTGCCGCGCGGCTCGTTCGCCTTTGGTCGGGACCCCTTGGCAGCCGGTGAGCAAGATGACGCCGAGGGCCGCGCCCACAGGAAGGCCGTTCCAATGGCGCCAGATCGTTCCGGGTTGAGACTTCATAGTGCCTCTGTTGTTTTCATATCCATCTACGTACGGCTTCTTCAATCGTGTTCTCATCGTTATGGCCTTGCGGCGACATCGCCGCCGCCTGCTTCTTCATACGCCGTGCGCCGGCGAAACCCTCGACACGTCTTTTGCCAGAATCTCACCCTCATTTGCCACACCAACCGCCTCCGCCTCGGACCGGCCTCCGAATGACTGAAACGGGTTGACTTCGCACGGCAAACTCGAATCTCCTATCCAGCAACGCCATGAAGCCTTTCTCTCAGTTTTGGCTGGACGGAGTCGGTCCGGGGCGTCGGCAGGCTCGAAAGAGCTCGCACTCCAGCGGACCGCTATGATTCTGGCTCCGGATCACAAGGTCAGGATTGTTGACTCGCACACAGGGGGCGAGCCCACCCGCGTCGTCATCTCAGGCGGGCCTGAACTGGGCGGCGGCTCACTCGCCGAACGGCTTGAGAGATTTCGTCACGACCATGACCGTTTCCGCAGCGCCATTGTCAACGAACCCCGAGGTTCGGACGTGCTCGTTGGGGCCTTGCTGGTCGAACCGCAGAATAAGTCATGCACAACGGGTGTTATCTTCTTCAACAACGTTGGCTTTCTCGGCATGTGCGGCCATGGCACGATTGGCCTTATTGCAACCCTGGCCCATCTCGGGAAGCTCGGGCCAGGCGAGCATAGAATCGAAACGCCCGTGGGTGTGGTCACCGCCACGCTGCATCCGGGCGGTGAAGTCTCCGTGACCAACGTCCCAAGCTGGCGCGCAAAAAAGGCCCTCACGGTGGAGGCGCCAAATATCGGCGCTGTGACAGGAGACGTGGCTTGGGGCGGGAATTGGTTCTTTCTGCTTGAGGAGCATGGGCAGGAGCTTTCGCTCTCGCAGCCCGGCGCCGCGGACAGGCTTGCGGATTACTGCTGGCGCGTTCGCCAGTCGGTCAACGAGCAGGGGTTTCCTGAAGTGGACCATGTCGAATTGTATGGCCCGCCGAGGGTCGCCGGGGCAAATTCCCGCAACTATGTTCTATGTCCCGGCAAGGCCTATGACCGCTCGCCGTGCGGAACCGGAACGAGCGCCAAACTCGCATGTCTGGCCGCCGACGGGAAGCTTGCTGAAGGCGCTCCCTGGACTCAGGAGAGTATCATTGGCAGCACATTCATCGCCCGATTCCGCTGGCTGGACC
>JBJKSV010000466.1:0-2701 GCA_046703605.1 Limisphaerales bacterium | reverse complement strand
GGTATGTGGTCATCGTTGATGGTTCTGGCCAGGTGGTCTGGTTCGATGCCGCGCCCTCGACCGCCGACGTGCGGCAGCTTCCCAATGGCGACCTCTTCATGCCCTGGAACACAAATTTCTTCGAGATCAACCTGTTGGGAAGCATTGTCAAGAGCTGGGTCGTTCCAACCAGTCTCCCCATCGACCTCCATGACGGCGTGCCAACCGGCCACGGCGCCATTCTCTACCTGAGCGACCAATTGGAGTCGGTAACGGACATGCCCTCCAGCGCCACCAATCCAAATGCGCCTCGAAAGACGGCGAAGGTGCTCTATGAGAAGGTGGTGGAAATTTCGGACACCAATGCCGCCGTCCTCCATACCTGGTCGCCTATCAACGTGCTCGACCCCAGGCGCATCAGCTACCTCTTTGACTTCTGGGAGGGCGGCTGGGACACCGAACACGCCAACTCCGTCGTCGAGGATCCGAGCGACGATTCGCTAATTGTCTCGATGCGCCATCAAAATGCCGTCGTCAAGATCTCGCGCGCCACAGGGCAGCTCAAATGGATACTCGGCCCGCCTGCGAATTGGGGGACGCAATGGCAACCCTATCTCCTGAAGCCGGTGGGCAGCCCCTTCGTCTGGCAGTACGCGCAGCACTCCGCTCTGCTCACGCCCTGGGGGACCCTGATGGTTTTCGACAACGGTAATGAACGAGCCAGTCCTTTCGTCCCGCCCGTTCCCGACGCGCAAAACTACAGCCGCGTGGCGGAGTTCCGCATCGACGAGCAGAAGATGCAGGTCTCCCAGGTATGGGATTACGGCCGCACCAACGTTGCCCAACGGTTTTATGCCGACCACGAAGGCATCGGAGAACCGGAGCCTAAGACGGGCAACATCTTGATCGATTTTCCGGCGATTTCTTACGTCAACGGCGTTCCGCCCAGCAGCTATGGGCCGGGGGCGACAATGGCTCGAATCCAGGAGGTGACCCACGACGCCAACCCCCAGGTCGTGTTCGATCTGGTAATTTCCATGTACAGCAACACCAGCACAAACTACAAAGATTGCAGCGTTTATCGCTGTCACCGCATCCCCGATCTCTACGCCCACCCGGCCCAGCCCGTCGCCGATCTCAACGTGATTGATCAAAACGGCACACCGCATCTCGAATTCTCCGCAGACGATGCCAGAACCTACATGGTCGAATCCTCGACGAACCTCGTCCTTTGGCAGGACCTCGGCACGGCGGTGGAGGACCAGGCAAAGACAGGCGAATTCGATTTCGAAGATACCAGCTCCGGCAAGTCTCACGCCCGCTACTACCGGGTTGTCACCGAGTAATCACAGCCGGATGCATCTCGCCAGCCAGGTAGGGCGCGTCACTCCGTGCGCGCCGCCAGCCAAGCTTCACGGGTGGCCAGTCAAGTTGCGCCCTTCACCGCAGCCTGGCGGGCGAGGTACGAATTTACAGGCGCTTGCGGGCATGCTAGACTTTGGGGGTTTTACCCACCAACCCCGGTCCAACGAAGGACTGGATCGATTGGCCTATCCGCATGATGAATTTAGACGAACTGCTCAGTAACGAGTCCCTGCGCCAGCGCGAGTTCCCCGTAACGCGCGAGTGTGTGTTTTTGGCTCATGCCGGCGATTGCCCGCTCCCGCGGCGCGTTGCCGAAGCCGTCGCCGCTTACGCCGGTGGGGCGGCGTTGTCGGACCAGGAGCAAGTCGTCTATCCGGCGATCCTCGACGAGGGCCGCAAACTGGCGGCGGATCTGCTCGGATGCCAAACCGACGAAGCCGGCTTTGTCGGGCCGACCTCGTTGGCGCTGAGCTTTTTTGCCTCCGGCCTAAAGTTCCGCAGGAGCGACAACATCCTGATCTACCTGGATGATTACCCCTCAAACGTCTATCCGTGGATGGCTTTGGCTGAACAAGGGGTTCAGGTGCGGCTGATGAACACGCGCGGCCTGGGCCTCATCCGTCCGCAGGATGTCATGGGCCAGGTGGATGAGAACACCCGGTTGGTCGCGCTGGCGTCCTGCCATTTCATCAGCGGCTACCGCATCGACGTTGAGGCCATCGGCAAGTTCCTGCGCGAGCGCAACATTCTCTTTTGCCTCGATGCCATCCAGACCCTCGGCGCGTACCCGCTCCCGATAGAATGGGTCGATATGCTCGCCGCCGATGCTCACAAATGGCTGCTCGGCCCTTGCGGGGCGGGCCTGATTTACGTGCGCCGTTCCGTGCAGGAACGGCTCAATCCGCCCATCTACGGCTGGCACAACATCGAATGTCCCGATTTTGTCGCTCAGGAGCGCATCGTGCCCCGCAAAGGCATCGAGAAATATGAAGCGGGAACCTACAACCTCCTGGGACTGGTGGGCCTGCTCGAGGCGATGCGCCTGATTCAGGAGATTGGCGTTGCGACCATCGCGCGGGAATTGGTGCGCAAGCGCGATTGGCTCGTCCCGGCGCTACAGGCCAAGGGCTACACGGTGCTCCACGCCAACTCGCCGGAAGCCAACCGGAGCGGCATTGTTTCGTTCCACCGCCCTGGCGCCGAACTTGGCGCCTTGCACGCCAAACTCGCGGAGGCCAAGGTCGTCTCCTCGTTGCGCACCGGTCGCCACGGCCAGCTATACATCCGTTTCTCTCCTCACTTCTACTATACGGATGAGGAATTGCATCGGGCACTGGCGCTTTTATGATCCCTAGGC
>JBJKSV010000465.1:0-5553 GCA_046703605.1 Limisphaerales bacterium | reverse complement strand
TTCATCACGTGATAGATGGCACGCGGATATTGAATACGAAGCTTTCTGGCCATGCTGCCCAGTGTAGTCGCAACGGCCGACAACCCAAGCCAAAACGTGGGAACGTGGCGACCACTTTACGCCCCGTCCTCTTCGACTTTGAAGATTGATGGGCTGTGACAGCCGGAGCAGAGTGGCTTCGCTTCGTGGTCCGGGCGTTCGGGAAGTTTGGTTTTGGCCAGGGCGCGCCCGAAGTCACTTCATTTTGATTTCGTCCCTTAGGTTGGGTAGGGCGGCTGTTGTTCGCGCAACGCGCCGGGTTGCGGGACAGTTTGCGGCGGGCGAATGGCGAGCGACCTCTGGCGCAGGGCATCCGGCATGTCCAGCATGATTTGAAGGCCAGGAACGCCAATTCTCGCTGATAAACACTAATCGTGAGGATCGGGCGGCAGATCGGGAACGTTTTTCGGAGAGCGCTCGAGGTCGGCCAGGGAACCGAATGCGGCTGGACGGCGGGCGATTCACGGGTGATAAGGCTCAATCTCGAGGAAATTGAAGGTCTGCTCCAGGCCGGAGGGGGCGGACGGGGTATCGTTTTCCCAGTCGGACACGGTGAGTTGGGCCGTGGCGGTTTGGGCTTTGAAAACACACCAGTGGAAGGTGATCCAGACCGGGATCTTGGGTTCCGGGCTGGAAGCGTACATTTCGGAGAAGGAGCGGGAGGGGTCGAGGTCCACGCCGCCGATGGTGATCTTTCCGACGAAGGGGCTGGCTTGGTCCCGGTTTTTAGGGGTGGGATGGAGCAGGTCGTTATAGTCGCAGGTCAACATTTTCATGGAGTAGGAGCGGCCAGGTTCGAGCCCTGTGATTGGCTGCGAGAAGGTGTTCGGTCCTTTGGCGCTGCGTTTCATGACCAGGAAGGTATCGCCGATGTGTTCGGGGTCGGGCGGACGGCCCAGGCCCATGTATCGGCCCTCGATACGCCCGTAGCGGGGGAAGCTTCCGGCGCGAATTGAGCCTTTCTGGGCTTCATGGAGGGTCCAGGCTTGGAGGCCGTTCCGGAAATCGGCGTTCTCGATATGAGTCATGAAGAGCGGATCTTTGGTGAGGAGGTCCTTTTTTCCCTTGATGGCGTAATGGCGGTAGAGCTTGCCGACGAAGCGGACGGTCTCTTCGTCCGCCAGGCTTGAGGTCCACCAGTTGATGCCGGCGATATTGGCCAGAGCGGGATCATTGGCGAGGACGTTCATCTGGCGGTCCATCCAAACATGGAAATCGACATTGGGCAGTTTGTCGATGCTGCCGGGAGGCATCGAGAAGAGGCCGAAGGTGACCACCATGTCTTGTTTGGCGCCCCGCGCCTTGGCTTCCCAGTCCGTAATGCCATCTACGAGTTGGCGGAGGGCGGTTGCGGAGGCTCGCCGGCTTGAACGTTCGTAGAGGTAACGTTCCAGCGCGATGGGGAAGCGGCAATCGATGAGCGTTTGGACGAAGGCGGGGCCGATGGCCTCCTGATTGAGTTTGTTGCCGCTGCCACCGATGTAGGCATAGACAGTCTTGTCCTTGAACCGCTTGTCGGCGCGGATCTTTCTCAACGCGGCTTCGATTACCTTGTGCCTCTGGCGTTCGCGTTGCAACCGAGCCAGGCGATTGGGGCGGTGGTCCCATTCGATGGAGGGCCGGTTGACGATGAATTCGTCGATGATAATGCCGTCGGCAAAAGGGGCTTTGTCGAAGATGCGTGTCCAGTACCTGAAGTGGTCGTCAGCGGTTTTGGCCTGTCCATCGACGCCAGTCTCGACGAGGAGCCTCTTGCCCTGGCGGTGCCATTGGTCGATGGCCTGTTGGGAGAGCTTTGGGTGCAGAGGCACAATCAGCGTGGTGATGTTCGGAAGGACGTCTTTCTTGAGGAAGTCCATGTCATAATGACCGAAGGCCTTGATGGCGGGATCGAAGAGGCCGCAGTCGATGAGTTCGGGGACCGCGCGGACGGAGAGGGCGGCGATGTGAAGGCCGTTGGGGCATTCGACGCGGAGTTGATGCGAACCACTCGTGACACGTCGAAAGGCTTCGATACGATTGGACGCGTTATCGCCGCCGAGGGGGATGGTTGTGTTGAGAGGGGCGCCGTCGAGGGACAGCGTGGCCGTGCCTCCGCCGGCAGGCTCGGCGGCAATGAAGACCCAGCCGTCTTTGGGGCGGGTAAAACTGAAGGTTGCTCCCGGTGGATCAATGCCGGCGACTTCCAGCAGATCGGAGACAAGATTGTTCAGAGGCTTGTCACCGGAGAAAAGGATGGCAGGGGCGGCGTGTGCGCCGCTCGGCAGCGCAAGAAACAGCACGAGCAGGGCGGCAATTCGCTGGGTGGCGAGCTTCCACATAGAGCTTTGGTTTTGGATATGATAGGCCAAAAACCGGTTGCGTGCCACCCGAGTTGGCGCAACCTGACGGGTCGCTTCAGTATCTCCCAAACAGCCTGTCGGAGAGTATCTGTTCGCGCAGTGACAACCGATGCCAGATGCGCCACTGAGCATGCGGGGGATAGGCGGTGTAAGGGACAAGGTTCATGGCGTAACTGGCGCTCCGACCGCCACCAACGCCGCCCGTGTAGTTGTAGGCTGGCAGCTTGCGAATCTGCTCCTTGAGCTTCTCCATGTCTTGCTGATTCGCACAGATGACTCCGACCAAGAACGGGAATTCTGAATCGTCAATCTGGAGCTTCGTCAGAGTAATCCCGGCAGCTTTGGCGGCGGCCTGCATCGCGTGGATCAGCCCGGCCTTGGTGTAGGCGGCGTCCATGTTTGGAGGCGGCGTTACCGGATCGCCAAGATAATCGTACAAGACCTTGTTTGCCCCGGTGGGCGGCGGCGCGGATGCGTGTGTCGAGTCAGCAGCGGAAAGGCAACCGAGTGCCAGTGCAACGATCAGCGGTGTACATGTTTTCATAAGCGTGAATAAAGCCTGACGACCAGCCCCACTATGGGCCTTTACGATAGGGAGTCAAGCGCCATCCCCCTGTGCGTATGTCGGATTCTTGGTGGCACGAATACCTTTTCCCGAGCGGTGGGTCCGCGTGAGATGCAATGGAAAACGCAGTGCGCTCCGCGCGGTGTTCGAGGTTTAGCGGCCTGGACCTCGAGGCGCACCATCCGGACATGGATATTGCCCTCGGCATCCGGGGGATGGGTCCGCGCGCAGGCGCCAAGCAAAAGGCCGATAAAATCCTCCCGCCCGGTTTCCGGCACCAAGCGCCCCGATAACGCCGCACGCACGAAAATGCGGCAACGGGGTGGAGTCCGGTCCGCCGCACTCGCCCCTTCAGGCCCTCGGCGACTCCTGATTTGGAGGTAATGGGACGTCGGGCAGTTGCGGATGCGCGTGTGGCGGCACGTGCTTGAGCACGAAGTCGTAAAGGCTCTGGGCGTGTTCGATGGCCGCATTCACTTCCGCTATGGAAGGGAACTGCACGGCCAACGTGTGGGGATAGCGAAAAGCAGTGGCGTATGGGTTGAGGACATCGGCCTACCTTTCAAGGGTAGCAAAATCGGGTTCCAGCACGGCGGCGAGTTCGAGCAGTCGCTCCAGGTCGTGCGTGCGCTGCAGCGGCTGATCCCGAAAAGCGAGATAGCCTTTGAGCGCCTTTTCGGCTGCTTGTTGGCAGTGATAGATGGCGGTGTCAGTGGCGGGGTCGGGGAGGGCCGCCAGGGCGCGGGCGGAGCGCAAGTCGCTGTGCGCCTTGGTTAACCAGGACCGCACCCACTGGCGCTTGGTTTCATCGTCGTAATGCAGGCTAGCGCCCAGAGCATCACTACCGCACCCACTGGCGCTTGGTTTCATCCATAGAGCTTCCGCCCCTGGTGAAAGACGAGGTAGTCCAACGTCGAGGGCAAGGCGCGCAGGCGGTCGAACTCTTGCCGGGTCTTGACGAGGACGTCCTTGGCCAATCCCAGCCCGCGCAGACAGCGATGCGCGCGCCTCATGCGCTCGAGTGGCGGCTCGTGACTTTCCGGCACGACCACAAAGAGGTCCAGGTCGCTGCCTTCGTCCGGTGTGCCCCAGGCTCGAGAGCCGAACAGCCAAATGCCCTCCGGATGCAGCTCATTGGCCAGCCGTTGAACGACCTGGTCGAGCAAGCTCTCGTTGATTGTCTTCACAGGCAAAGGGTAGCAGTGCTCCGGGTGGTGTTCAAGGTTTAGTGGCCTGGACCTCGAGGCGCACCATCCGAACATGGGTATTGCCCTCGGCAAATTCGTCACGGTAGTCCAGCGCCCGGGCATCGAGTTGGCGAAAACGCAGGTTCGGGTGCTGGGAGGGAGGATGTTCCGCCTGGGCGTAGCGAATCATGTCCTCCGAGTTATCAATGCCGAGCGCGCGTCCAGAGGGCAGGCTGTTCGCCAGGGCCGCGGTGATTTTTCCGTCACCGCAGCCCAGGTCCAGCAGGGCCTCTGTTCCGCTCAGGGCGAGCCGTGACTGAAACTCCTGGGCCCATTGCAGTTGGGCGGTGGAGTTGCGGGCGTAGTCGGCTGGATTCCAAGTCGTCATCAGGCCAGTCAAGGCGGGAGGCCGATGGATAGCAAGTCTAAGGCAGGCTTTACTGGCTGATGCCAACGGGTTCAGTGAGGGGCGGTCAGGGTCTGCAGGCCAAAGTTGCTCTTGATGAAACTCTCCATCTGCTGGGTGGTGTCGTGAGTGGCGTCCATAAAGCCGGCGGCGATGCCGCTGGTGAAGGCGGTGGCGGTGGAGGTGCCGATGACGTAATAGGGCTGATTACCGTAATAAACGACGCTTGTGCCTGGAGCGCCGAGCGAGACAAAACTGCCGCGGTTGGCGTAATCGGCGATCTGGCCGCCGTTGAGCGCGGTGACGGCCATCACTTCCGGGTAGGCCGCGGGGTAGAGCGGGGTGGTGACGGGCTGATTGCCGGCAGCGGCGAAGATGGGGATGTTATCCTGGCTGACTTGCTTGATTACGTCGTGGAGGAAGGGGCTGTCCGCCTCGCTGCCCAGGCTTAGGTTGAGCACGTTGGCGCCGGCGTTGACGGCCTGGACGATTCCATTGGCGACATCGAAGGTGCTGGTGCTCGGATTGGCCCCATAGACATCCACCGGCAGAATTTGGACCGAGGTGTTGCCCTGGGTCATGTCCTGGATGCTGCGCAGGATGGTTTCCGCCATCGCCGTCCCGTGAGAGGGAGTGGAAGGATCGAGTTGAGAGGGGCCGGCGACCGAGAGCGGCTTGAGCAGGAAGCTGTCGAGGTTGCCTCCGAGAGACTGCACGCCCGTATCGATGAGCCCGATGATGATGCGGCCTTTGTCGTTGGGCGGCTTGAGCTGCAACTGAGGCGGCGGAGGCAAACCTCCGGACTGCAAGGCGCCCGGATTTACGGGCGCGCCGATGGAGTAATTGTTGTCCGCCAAGGCGACGCTGGGATTGGAGGCGAGTTTTGCGCGGGCGGCATCGGCGGCGAATTCGTCCTTAAACTGGAGCTGGTAGGCATTGAGCTTGCCGATGCGCCCGATGACTTTTGCCCCGAGCAACCGCGCCAGATCGTCGATGTTGGCGCCGGGTTTGAGC
>JBJKSV010000464.1:0-8388 GCA_046703605.1 Limisphaerales bacterium | reverse complement strand
CCCCAAGTCGTGATGCGGAAGAGATGTCCAAAGCTGTTTGCCATGGGGGACACAGTGGAGGAAAAAGACAAGGGGGTCAATCCAGCGGCCGGGCCTTGTCTTCCGTGGCGGCCTATCGCTTGCCGTGTTCTCGTCTCTCGCGGACGGTGGGAGATTGGAGGTCGCCGTTTGAGGCCAGGTAATCCACGATGTCACGGCGGTGGGCCGCGGCTGCGTAAAGTAGGGCCGTCTTATGGAATCGGTCACGGGCTTTGACATATACCTCCCCGACCTCCACCAGCAGGCGCACCGTCTTCAGATCGCCCGCCCGCGCTGCCTGGATGAGGGGAGGACGGCCATTGGCGTCCGTCGCACCGGGGTTAGCGCCGTGGCTGAGCAGGAAAGCAAAGCAATCGTATTGAGCCTTTGACAGCGGGCCTTTGGCGAGATGGATGAGCTGGAGCATGGGCGTCAGCCCGTTCGTTCCACGGGCATTGGGATTGGCCCCCTCCGCAATTGCGGCCTTGAGCCGTTTCAGGTCCGCGCGTCTCACCGCCAGGAGCAGTTTCGCGTCGGTGGCTCGCAGAACCGGGGCGGCAGAGTGCATTGGGCCGCCTGCCGCAAGAGCACCAGGCGCAACCCAGACGAACAAGCCGGCTATGGAAATCACCAGAAAGGGGAGTCCCAGGCCGGCGGCAGGATGGAATCGCTTCCGACTGAAGCCTTTCATTAAGCTCACTTTCTTTTGGTAGAGGATCTGCCGCGGGCCGTCAAGCGTCTGTGTTCGCAAGGTGAGGCGAGTTAAAGACGGCATACGTGACACATGGAAAAGAGACGGACAACCGCGGAATACACGGAGTACACGGAAAGAGGTGATTTATCATTCGCTCATGGCGCAGGCTCTGCATCAAGGCGACTTGCCACGCTGGCGCTGTATTTTTCCGTGTGCTCCCTGTATTCCGCGGTTGTCTCTTGGCGCACGCGGGCCTGTTGGTTTAACTTTTTGTGTGCGGACGGATATCAAATCGCTGACAGCCGAGGAACTGAGGATGCAATTCCAGGGCTGGGGCCAGCCCACGTACCGGGTTGAGCAGTTGCTCCAGTGGCTGTATGTGCATCGGGTCACCGGCTGGGAGCAGATGACGAACCTGCCCAAGTCCCTGCGGGACACGCTCTGCGCGCAATACTCGCTGGAGTCGCTTGAACTGGTCCGCAAACAAGGGGCTCGAGACGCAACCCGGAAATTCCTGTGGCGGCTCAGCGACGGGTCGCTTATCGAAAGCGTCCTGATTCCGGCTAACCCGGCGCTGTATGGGGAACCCAGCGACCGGCATACGCTGTGTGTCTCCACTCAGGTTGGTTGTGCCTTCGGGTGCAGGTTCTGTGCCAGCGGGCTTGAGGGCTGGAAACGCAATCTCACCGTCTCAGAGATCGTGGACCAGGTGCTTGCGCTGGAGCGGTGGAATCGCGCTGCGCAGCCCGTTAGCGTGAAGGAAGGTCCGCAAAGCGGGGTCTCCGCGGAACATGAGGGCGCCGAATCCGTTGAGGAACAGCTTCAAGGCGAGAGCGCCGGCGGCGCTAACCGCCTTGTGAACAACCTGGTCATTATGGGGATGGGCGAGCCGCTGGCCAATTATGATAATCTGCTCAAAGCCCTGCACATCCTCAACGCCCCCTGGGGAGGCAACATCGGCGGGCGCCGGATCACGATTTCCACCAGCGGGCTTGTCCCGCAGATCCGAAGGCTGGCGGATGAACCGGCGCAATTTCGGCTCGCGATTTCCCTCCATGGCGCAACGGATGCCATCCGGGAAAAGCTCATGCCCATCAATCGCAAGTACCCGCTCCGCGAATTGGTGGCCGCCTGCGAGTATTACCAGCAAAAGACCGGCCGCATCATTACGTTCGAGTACATCCTGGTAGCCGGCGTCAATGATGCCCCGGAGCAGGCCCTGCCGCTTGCAAACCTGGCGCGGCGGCTGAATGCCAAAATCAATCTGATTCCATACAACCGGGTTGAAGGGTTGGCGTGGCAGCGCCCGACTGAGGAAGCCCAGGAAGCCTTCCTGGAAGTACTCAAACACCGCAACCTCAGCGCCACACTCCGTCGTGAAAAGGGGCTTGATATCGATGCCGCCTGCGGTCAACTCCGTCTCAAGACCCAAAGACACTCCGGTTGAAAAGGCCTGCTGTTAGTGAAATGGGAGGGCGCTGGCAGACGACGAGTGTTGGCAAGGTTTGACATATCCTGTCAATCGGATACGTTCAACCCATGAAAGCGGTTACCATCAACATTTCGCTCAACCCGGAACTGGCCGAGTTTGCCCGCGCCGATGCGGAGGCGCAGGCCTTTGACTCGATGAGCGAGTACATGCGGGAACTCATTCGCCGCCGGCGCCAGGAGCGGATTGCCGGGGAGGTGGCATTCCTGGAAAACGCGATGGCGGGCGCCCCTGTTGGCGATCCTTCCGAGGAGGAGATGGCTGCAATCATAAGCACTCAGAGAAGAATCCGAGCGGCCAGAAGAAATGCGCGTCGTCCTTGATGCCAAGGTCGTGTACGCTGGCGCTGGTTGGCGGGGGGAAGCGTACGCATGTCTCGTGGCCCTCGCGCGCAGGCGATATGTGGCGTTCGCCACGGAGGAGACCGTGGAGGAATTGAGAGCATTGGTTTCCGAGCGTGGATACAAGTCGCCTCATTCGCCGCATAGCGTTTTGGCGTGGTATGACGAAAAGGTCAAAAAGGTCGAGGCTTCGCCATTGGGCAAGCAACGCAGTCGGGACGCGCAAGACGATCCCTATCTGGCTTGCGCGCTGGCTGCACACGCAGAGATCATTGTCACCCGTGACCAGGACCTGCTGTCCCTTCGGAAGCCCTTCGGTGTTGAGATCCTCACGCCCCGCGAGGTCCTTCGCCGGCTGGCGGCCTAGCCTGGCCCGCGCGTTACTTGGGCGCGGGGCCCAGAGTTACCTGGGCCAGGTCCTGAGGTCTGAGCCACTTGGCAAAGGCCTTTCGCACCGCCGCGGCATCCAGCTTCACGTAGCGATGGGCTGCGAGAAGCGGTTCATCGAGCGGCAGGTCGAGTTCCGAGCGCGAGAGCCAGCCGCCGGCAATTTCGCCGAAACTGGACTCGGAGAGGGGGATCTTGCGAAGCAACAGGACCTTGGCCTGATGCAGTTCGGCCTGGCCCACGTCTTCGTTGCACATTTGCTTGAGGTCGCGCACGATGATGGCGCGGGCCTTGGAGACATTGGGTGGGTCGCAGGCGTAGTTGACAGAATAGACCCCGCGGGTGAGGCCGATTTGGAAACTGGAGGAGACATAATAGACCAACCCGGCTTCCTTGCGCAGGTCCCGATACAGGCGCGTAGCATAAAAGGCCCCGCCCAGCACGTGGTTGCCCAGGTCCAGGGCGTAGTAGTCATCATTGGTTCGCGTCAGGCCCAGCGTCTCGGCCAGGACCACCCTGTCCTGCACGCGGCTGGTGTCAGGCACTTCGACCGTCGTCGAGGGGTTGGCCGGGGCGGGGGGATAAAGCGTGTCGGGCTTGGGACCCGTGGCCTTCCAATCGCCGAAATACTTCGAGATGACCGAAGTGGCGTGTTCCGGGGTCACATTCCCAATCACAACTATCGTGGTGAGGTCGGGCCGGAAGGCGTAGTCATAGTAATGCCGGACGTCCTGGATGGTGAGAGACTTGACCTTCTTGGGCGTGGCTTCCCGCTGGACGGGGTCGTTGGTCGGAAACAGGGCGCCGGAGAGGGCGCGGCTGAACCGATAGCTCGGGCTCCTGAGTTCGCCCGCCACGGCGGCGGCTAATTGAGGTTGAAGGATTTTGAAGGCCTTCTCCGGCAAGGCGGGCGAGAGCTCGTTTTGGGCGAGGAGTTCCACGCCGCGGTCGAAATGGTTGGTCAACACGGCTAATGAAAAGCTGGTGCCGGCGGATTCGGTAGCGGCGATGTCATCAAGTGCCTTCTGGAACGCCAGCCGGTCAAGCGATGTCGTGCCGAAGGAGAACAACTGGTCCAGAGCCTGGTCCACGCCGTCCTGGCCTTTGGGCATCTCGACATCCGCCTTGTTCCGGATGCGGCCATAGACGCAGACGGTGTCACTGACTGCCTCGGGCTGAATAATCAGTTTGATCCCGTTTGCGAGGTTGGTAACCACGGGATGAACGGTAGGGCTGGGGATGTCCAAGCGTTTCATTGCACTTTGCGCCCAAGACGGCAGCTTCACCGCTTGGGTTGGGGTTGGCGCCAGCGCTTCCTGCCCCCCAAAGCTCTTGGAAGAAATAGCCTTGCCCGAGGGTTGCGGCGTCAGAATCGCCTTCACGGCGTGGTCCATGCGCAGGTATTTCCTGGCGACGCGGTCAACGTCGGCCAGCGTCACCTTTCGAATCGCCTCGATGTCATCCTGCGGAGAATTGCGTCCCTCAATGGCGACGGCCTCCGACCATTCCATGGCGAGGCCAAAGACCGAATTCTTCTGAAACTCCGCGCTGGCGATCTCACGGCGTTTGGCGGCTTCGACGAGGTCGGATGACACGCCGTTGGTCGCATGACCGGAGATAATCGCCTCCACCTCCTTGAGCAGGTTGGTGGATTCTCCCCCGGCCGGAAACCCCGCGGCGGCGAAACCCATGCCGGCCTTGGTCAAACTCTCATAATCAAACTCCGCGAAGAGGGCCTTGCCCGCTGGGACCAGGCCGTAGAGGTTGCCGCGCTGGCTGCTGAGGACATCGGCGAGGATTTGCGCCGCGGCGTAATCCGGGCTGTCAGAACCGGGAAGCCGAAAGGCGACGACGGCCATGCCGTAGGGCAGGTCGGTGTCCAGGTTGAGTGTGGTGGGTTTGACCGGCTCGAAATTGAAGGCCGGCCGAGGCGGGAGCGCGCGCGAGGCAATGCCCCCGAAGAGTTGGCGCACCTTCTCGATGGCCTCCTGAGGCTGGACATTGCCCGAAATGATGAGGATGGCGTTGTTGGGCCGGTACCATTCCGAATGGAATTTGTGGAGCATTGCGCTGGAGGTCTCGTTGAACGAGGGCCGGGTGCCCAAGGCATCGTGTTCGTAGGGAGTGCCCTTGAACAACACCTTCAACAGTTTTGTATAAAAGACGTACTCCGGGTTGGACAGGTCCTGAGCGACTTCCTGCTCAATGGCGCCACGTTCCTTCTCCCATAACTCTTTGTTCCTGGCCAGGCCGCGCATCCGCTGCGATTCCACATGCAGCGCCATGTCAAGGTCCTTCGCAGGCGTGGTGAAGAAGTATTGCGTCACGCCTTGCTGTGTGTCGGCATTGAAATTGCCCCCCAAGGCGGCGGTCACTTCCGCGAGTTGGTCGGCGGAGAGGCCCGGACTGCCCCGGAACATCATGTGTTCGAGGGCGTGGGCGGTTCCGGGAAAACCCTTCGGGGCTTCATTGGAGCCAACCTGGTAATTCATCACCGTCGTGACCACCGGGGCGAGCGAGTCCGCAACCACGATGACGCGCAAGCCGTTGGATAGCGTTGCGCGCACGATCTGCGGCGCGGTGGCTGGAAGGGCGGGTAGAATGCCCGACAACAGCAGCGCCAGCGAGAGCGCGATCGGATTAAGCGTTGAGTTTGCGCCCGGCGAATTCTTCACCCGCGCAGCGTTACGAAGCGTACGTAGTATCGTCATATTTTGCCCTAAAAGTGCCTCAATCTAGCTCAAAACTGGTTTCGCACCCGAAAAATGCTGGTTTTGGGGAAATCACCCCACCCAAAAACCGCCTTCCGGTGTAGAAGAGCAGCCGGTTTGCAGTTAGGTTTCAGTTAAGGGGTATAAAGAGCAGGAACAAACTATGAATGCAACAGAGATTCAAGGAGAACACAACGCCGGCGGCTTTCAAGAACGCAAGGTCAGAACCATCGCGGGTAGCGGTGTTTTCGACACGATGGATGCCATTGCGGTCATCGTACTATCGATAGTCGGTTTGGCCGGGATTTTAGCAAGCACCGTCGCCGCCGTGGCCACCATGCTGCTTGGAGCCTTCATTCTGATGCAGGGCAGCCCTTTTGAGGGAAGTCTCGCGATGAGCCAGGCCAAATCGGAAACTACCGGAACGCGCGGAGACGCTTCGGCGGCCTCTCTGGCGGGAGTTGCGGGCCTGATTTTGGGCATTCTCTCACTATTCGGGATCTATCCGCAAGTGCTCCTGAGTGTGGCCATCATTGTGTATGGGGCAGCGTTCCTGGTCTGGGATGGGGCAATGACGAGGCTTATTGGCCTGCTGGTCCTGGCGCCGGCGGTCGGTCCGAAAGCCATTGGCGGTGAGGTCTTGGTGGGAGTTGCGGCAGTGACTTTGGGAATTCTTGGCGCCATCGGGCTGAGCCCTCTCATATTGGTGTCGGCCGCCTTGTTGAGTCTGGGAGTGGCGGTCTTCTTCGCGCGCACCCCCGTAAGCCGGCACCTGATGAGGGCTCTGCGGGGCAACCCATAACCTCGCCATTCAATAAGGCGATCCACAAGATCGGAAGTTTCGCTGCGGGGTGGCTCGGGACTTTAGATTTAACGCGCGGCGGCATGCCGCCCTTTCGAAACGACCGCGCTCCTCCGGCGCCCTTGTCTTCAATTCCCTGCTTGGCAGGCTGCTCCGGTGGTTGGCAAGGGCCGTTTGCCGCCACGCGCGGCTCTTCTTTTATCTCCCTGTCCTTCTCGCCGTCTTAAGTCTCTTCTACGCGGCCACACGCTTGAGACTGGATATGAATCGCAATGACCTCATCGGGTCACACATGAAATACCACCAGATCTATATGCGATTCCAACGCGAGTTCCCCCATGAAGACAATGAACTCGTCGCCGTCGTCGAGAGCGGAAATCCGGAGCGCAACCGCCGCTTCATCGAAGACCTCGCTGCCAGGATTCGCCCCCAAACCAATCTCTTTGTGGACACCCTTTACAAGGAGGATTTCACTACGCTCGGACCCAAAGGGCTGTTGCTCGCCCCGACAAACGCATTGGCCGCCATGCGCCGCTCCCTGCGCCAATACCGGCCCCTGCTCGAGCAATTCGCTCTCGCCACCAACCTCAACTCGTTCTTTGAGCTTATCAATAAGCAATTCCGAACGGCCCCCGCGACTATCTCGGCTCAGACCAGCGCGCTGCTGGGCGCCCTTCCCTTTCTGCGCCGCATTGTCACTCAGGCTCGGCTGAGCCTGCTCTTTCCTGGACCGTCCCTTCCGCCTGAAATCGAAGGGCTGCTGGGCGGAGGAGCGCAGATCCAGGAACAGACCTATGTCACCTTTGACCACGGCCAGGTCTATCTGCTGACAACCCAGCCAAGAACCGAGGCCGATACCGCCACCGCGATTGAGCGTATGCGCCAGGCCATGCACCAAACCGAGATGGAAGTGCCTGCGGTCAACGCCGGCCTCACCGGCGGACCGGTCCTCGATTACGACGAGATGCGTCAATCCGAGCACGATTCGATCCGGGCGAGCATCGTGGCGTTGGTGCTTTGTTCCCTTATCTTCATCGTGGCCTACCGGGAAGTAGTGCGCCCGCTCAAGACAGCTTTCTGCCTGCTAATCGGCCTGAGCTGCGCCATGGGCTTCACCACGCTTGCCGTCGGGCATTTGAACATTCTCACGATCACCTTCGCCCCAATGCTCATCGGACTGGCCATCGATTTTGGGGTCCACTGCATTACCCGCTTTGAAGAAGAGACCCGGAAAGGACGCCGGCGCGTGCGCGCTATCTTTCGGGCGATGACCTTTACCGGTCAGGGAATCGTCATTGGCGCGTTCACCACGGCCGCCGCGTTCCTGGCTATGGCCGCCACGCACTTTAAAGGCATCCAGGAAATGGGCATTATCTCCGGCGGGGGATTGCTTATCTGCCTGGTTCCGATGATGACAACCCTGCCCGCCCTGTTGGGCCGGAGGCGCAAACCCCCAGACCGGCGCCGGCCCGTCTCGGCGGGATTGCGCCGCGCGCGGCTCGAGAGTCACTGGCTGCGGCACTCCGGCATTTTGGTGACGGCGGCGCTGCTGGTAAGCGCAGGGGCCGCGCTCGAGTTTCCCCGAGTGCATTTCGATTACGACCTGCTCCACATGCAGAGTCCGAACCTTCCTTCCGTCATCTATGAAGGCAAGCTGCTCCGTTTCAGCGGCCAGTCCGCGCTCTCCGGCGCTGTCGTGGCCGATTCGCTCCCGCAGGCCAGGGACTTCGAACGGAAGATTAAGGCCCTGCCGCTCGTCGCCTCCGTCCAATCCGCCGCCGACCTCGTCCCACCCGACCAGGCTCAGAGGTTGGCGTTGGTCCGCTCCATCAAGCAGGACCTCGCGGGCATTCACTTCATGCCTATCGACCGCCGCCCGGTCCGGCTTCAGCGGCTGGACGCCACACTTTGGTACTTAACCGGTTATTTGGGCCTGGCCGCGGACA
>JBJKSV010000463.1:0-8492 GCA_046703605.1 Limisphaerales bacterium | reverse complement strand
ATTATAGACAGGGATCACCACGCAGAGCCGCGGAGACGAAGCCGGTGTCATATCATCAGGACGGCTGCCTCCCCCGGAAAGTCAGCTCCGCGACCCCGGATTTATCCAACTCACCCAGGCCGCTTGCCACCATCCGCTCGTACTGCTTCTTAGCCGCGACCGCCAATGGAAGGTTCAGCCCCAAATCTTCGCCCAACTTCAGCGCAATGCCGGAGTCTTTCGCCGCATGAGCGGCCGAGAAGAAACACGTGTGCTCGCGGTTCTGCATATCCTCGCCGTCCGTCTGGAGCACGCGGGAGGCGGCCCCTGTTTCAGAAAACACTTGGCGCAACATGCCCAGATCCAGACCCAAGGCATCGCCCAGCGCCAATCCTTCCGCCAACCCCGCGGTGTTGATGTTCATCACCATGTTCACCAGCGCCTTCACCTCGGCCGCCCTCCCGGCCGACCCGATGTAGCGGATCGAGGCGCCCAGCTTCTCAAGCACAGCCCGCGCGCGTTCAAAGGCATCGGGTTTGCCGCCGCACATGAGGTAAAGGGCGCCTTGGCGGGCCTGAGTGATACTGGAAGCCATGCAGGCCTCCAGCGCCTGGGCCCCGGCGGCCTCGACCCTCGCCTCGACTCGGCGGTGAACGGCCGGTGTGATTGTGGCGCAGTTGATAAAGAGCTTTCCGCGCGCGCCCTGGAGCAGCCCGTTTGAAAAGATGGTCTCCATTGCCCGGTCGTCCGTCACTACAGTGATGATAAGGTCCGAGGCCTGGGTGACCTCGGCTAGCGCCTTCACCGCGCGACTGCCCAGTTCGCGCGCCAGGTCCTGGGCGGCGGCGGCGTTGATGTCATGCACCACCGGAATGGCAAAACCGCAATCCTTCAGCCGCCGCGCCATGTTCGCGCCCATCCTGCCGACCCCCACAAATCCGATGTTCTGAGCCATAATTCAACTCGCCGTTCGATGGTAGTTCCAAGAGTCTAGCTCAGAACGGCTCACGCGCAAGCACCGCGGCCGAACGGCTCTTTTTCGGGACGGACTTTGCCACTGGCCGTGTCCTTTTCGGCGCTCCTTTTTTGTTGACGGCTGCCAGCGGATGGTGTCTATTCTCAGCCGTTAGAACATGAATACCATGATTAAATCTTGCCTGAGCCGCCAGTGCGCAGATGGACAGATGTCCGTTTGGCACCGCTATGGCTGCCGCTCTGGCATCGTCGTGGGAGGATCGTTCTAGCCGAGAAAACAGATTTCAAGAGACCCGCGATTGCCAGTCAATCGCGGGTTTTTTGTTGGTTCTGTTGCATCTCTAACGCCTCTGAGGACGGGGCAAGCGAAAGGTAAACAAATGAAAAATGAGCGGAAGCCAGTGCCCGCAGTGTTCGGGCCTGAAACTCGATTCGCAATCAAACCGGTTGTCCCGGCATTGCTTCGGGGCTGGCGCGACACAGAGTTTGAACAACTCAAGACCCGGTTGGTTCAGCGCCATCTGATGACCGCGGAGGACATCGAATCGAGTGTCCAGGTGCGGCGCGCCGCCAACGAAGCGGCCGCGCTGGCATGGAGCACGGCCTTTCCACTGCTGCTCTTTCCGGTTTTGTTCGAGGAGAAGGCGGCGGCGGCTCTCGCTCAGGTTGAACGCCAAAGGGAGATTCGGGAGAGGAGCCGGGAACTCGTGGCGTTTTAAACGCGTTCGGTGAGAAATTTGTTTTGCACACGGCGCCGGGATGTTAATAAACGGAGTGTTGCGAAAGCTTTACGACATTCTATTTGCCATCCTCTTGGTGTTGTCGGCGCCCTATTACCTCATGCGGATGTCGCGCCGAGGCAATTGGCGGGAAGGTTTTGGCCAAAGGTTTGGCCGCTATAATACGAAGCTCAAGCAGGCCCTGACCAACCGCCATGTCCTCTGGATCCATGCGGTGAGTGTCGGCGAGGTCAACCTCTGCACGCAGCTCATCCAAGCTATCGAGGCGCGCTTGCCCAACGTAAAAATTGTCGTTTCCACGACCACCAGCACCGGCATGGGCGAATTACGGAGCAAGTTGCCAACCCACATCAGCAAGATCTACTTCCCCATCGATCGCCGCGCTTGGGTTGTCCGCGCCCTTTCCACCATTAAACCGGAGGCCGTCGTGCTGGCCGAAGGTGAAATCTGGCCGAATTTCCTCTGGCGCGCCCGCGAACGGGGCACTCCCGTCTTCCTGGTCAATGCGCGGCTCTCGGAACGCTCCTGGCGCGGCTACAAACGATTCGGGTTTTTGTTCCGTCCAATCTTTGCCTCGTTTGCCGGCGTGGGCGCGCAGAACGAGACCGATGCGGCGCGGTTGCGCGCCCTTGGTTGCCGCCCCGAAGCCATACAGGTGGTGGGAAGTCTCAAATTCGATGCCGCCAAGCTGGATGAACGCCGGTTGGTGGACGTGCCGGCCCTCTTCAGACAACTGGGCGTCAGCCCGGAGGCCCGGATCCTGGTGGGAGGCAGCACCCACCCCGGCGAAGAGGCCCTGCTCGCCGAGCAATTCCTTCGATTGCGGCAACGATTCCCGGACCTGTTCCTGGTCTTGGTGCCGAGGCATTTTGAACGAGGGCGGGAAGTCGGGCGCGAGTTGGAGGCGCGAGGCCTCAGATTTGCCTATCGCACCGAGGTCCTGGGCCGCACCCAGTTTGGAGAACGGGAACTGGACTGCTTGCTCGTCAACACCACGGGCGAACTCAAACACTTCTATAACTGCGCAACCGTGATTTTCGTCGGAAAAAGCCTCAGCGCCCAGGGAGGCCAAAATCCAAACGAGCCGGCGGCGCTGGGCAAGCCCATTGTCTTTGGGCCGAACATGCAGAATTTTCCAGGAGTTGTCCGGAGCTTTTTAGCCAAGGATGGGGCCGTCCAGGTGCGTGACGCGGCGGAGTTGGAAAGGGTTCTCGGCGAGCTATTGGCCGACGAGCCACGCCGCCAGAACTTGGGCCGCAACGCTCTGGCGGTCGTCCATGACAACCTTGGCGCCGTCGAGCGAACGGTGGACATGCTCCTCAGTCACCTGGACTCCGATGAGTTCTACGTCGCGCCCAAAGCCGTCTAGACGCCTCGAGGGGCTATTGCAGGATGCGCCGGCCCTCATCGAGGAAGATGCCTTTGAAGTTCATCTCCAGCGCTTGCGGGTTGCTGGCCTTGGCCAGGGCCTCCTGCTCGGAGACTTTTCCTTCGCGGACGAGGTTGAAGAGGGCTTGGTTAAAGGTGATCATGCCATCCTCGATGCCGGTCTCGATCGCCACCGGCAGCTTGTCCAGACGGTTTTCTTCGATGAGCTTCTTTACCGTTGGCGTGTTGATGAGGATCTCCAGCGCGGGGGTCATGCTGTTGGCGACCGTATTGGTCATTCGCTGGCAAATGACCGCCTGAAGCGTGCCGGCGAGCTGACGGCGGATCTGCTCGCGCTCTTCGGCCTTGAAGAAATCCAGAATCCGGCTCACGGATTGGGAGGCGTTGGTCGTGTGAAGCGGTGAAAGGACAAGTTGACCGGTATCGGCCGCGCTCATGGCGGCCGTGAAACTGATCGAGTCACGCATTTCCCCGATCATGATGATGTCCGGGTCCTGGCGCAGCACGTGCTTCAGAGCGTGGTGAAAGGACAATGTGTCCAAGCCGACCTCCCTCTGCTCGATCACGCATTGATTGTCCTCAAACACGTATTCGATGGGGTCTTCCAGGGTAATCACATGTTTCTTGAAATTGGCGTTGATGTGCTCGACCATGGCCGCAAGGGTCGTTGATTTGCCGCAACCGGTCGAACCGGCCAGCAGGACGATGCCCCGGGGAGATTCGGCGATTGTCTTGATCTGTTCGAGCAGACCCAATTCTTCGAAGCTGGGCACGTTGGTCTTCACATAGCGCATGGCCAGGCACCACTGGCCGCGCTGCTGGAAGAGGTTGGTGCGAAAGCGGCCAATCCCGGGAAGAAAGTAAGAAAAGTCAATCTCGCGCTGTTCCTCGAGCCTCTGGCGGAGATGACCGGGGGTGACCTGCTTGACCACTTCGTTCATCCATTCCTCGGTAGGCGACGGGCATTCGATGGCAATGAGCTGCCGGTTAATGCGAAAGATGACAGGCGTGCCAATCTTGAGGTGAACGTCTGAGGCGCCGCCCTCGACCGCCGTCTTCAAAATCCGAGTGAACATTTCCATGCCGGCCAGGATAACAGACCTCGGCCGCTGGACAAGAGGCGAAATGCGTACGCGGACTCTGCCCGCAGGCTCTCCGAAAACATCCGCCCCGGCTCACTTCATCGCCCACTTAATCGAGAATTAACGGATTCGACAAAGCGGACGATTAAGCTGGCCGATAAAGCGACCCTTTTCGGACAACGGCTAGCTGAGCTGCGAATAGGCCAACTCGCTCAGCCGGGCCTCACCCTGTTTCGAGAGCCCGGTAAACACCATCGACACGTGATAGCCGGTGTGTTTATTGCCCGTGCATGAAATTACGACTCCGCTGCAATGGACTCTCCGCCCATCCCGCGGAGATTGAAGTGTGATCGTCATTTCCGCCCACGGAGAGAAGCCGGTGCTGCTTCGAAATTCTATGCCCCTCCGGTGGAGGATAACGGCATCGGGTGACAGCGCGAGGCGGGTCTGCCGCGCTTCGACGGTGAGGTGCTGCAGGGAATCGGAACCGGTGATATCTGCTTTTCTGGCGCTCATACGACTCAACAAACCTAGCACAGAGTGGCGAATCGTCAACGCCCCAATAGTCTGCCCTCCTTCAAGCCTAAATAAATTCCTGAGTCCTCGCATTCCTCGCCGCCTCAGGGCTGATTCTTTTTCAACCCGCCGATCTCGAAAACGGTGTAGCTCTCCGCCCTCGAGAGCCGCCCGGATTTGTCCTGGGAAAAGAAGGTGAAGGTTGCCGTGCCCTCTGTGTCGCTTTGCCAAACGTAGTTTGTCCCCGTGCCTTGATAGATGACCTCGCCGTTGGCCCGCTTGATGAGTGTCTTGGCATAGCTGGTCTGAAGAAAGTTCTGCCAGGAGAAATCCACGGACTTTCCATCACCGGAGCGCACGGCCTGGAGATCGAGTGGCGGAGCCGGGTCCAGGGTCTGGATTCGTATTGGCCGTGCGGGTGGCCTGCCATAGCCGCCATCTTCAACCCAGCCGCCTTTGTAGTTGCTGGAACTCTGACGCAGATGCTGGCGCGCGTCCCAGATGTTGTAGGATGGATTGGCGTCGAGCACTTCCGCCAGTTTGCCCGCAATGACGCCGGCCGCGTCCATCTGTGTCGGCGGCATGACCGCCCGGAATCGCGGGTCGGGTGAGTCGTAAAACTCCAGCCCCGGTCCAAAGGTCAGCAGGTTCTTGTCCACTCCCTCTCCGACCGTGATAGCGGAAAAGAGGCGCGGCGGACTGGGGCGCCGGGCGCGGGAATTGCTCGACGAGACCGGGAAGGCGCTGTGGGGTATTACCACAAGCACGCCCGCGGCGGTGGCCCGGTCCCATTGGGCCTTGAAGCGGAAGAGGTCACCCTCGGCGAATGTTACCGGGACAAGGACAATTCGGTAGTGATTCGTGATGGCGAAATCGACCATGGCGGCAAAGTCCGGAAGGTAGGCGACCAGTCCATTGCTGCCAGGTGTGGCGACCTCTTTCGAGGTTCCGGACGCGCTCCGGTACACATAATCGCAATACCAGTTCGTATCGACCTGCCGAAACCGGGTGACCAGCGGCGCCAGCGCCGCTTCCTGGCCGGGCGGCGGGCCGAAAACCAGGCACTTATTCGTGGCCGTGAGCGGTGTTGGGCGGGGGGTGCTGGAGAGTCCGGTGACGGTGCGGGTCTGGTAGGACTCCATCCGCGACTTTTCACCCTGTGTGTTCCTGGACCAATAAGTGAAGGTCTCCTGTCCGTCCACGTCGCTAGTCCAAAGGTAGTTCGTTCCCCGGCCATCATAAATGACTCGTCCATCTTTGCGAGCGATGACGGTGGCGGCGAAATCGCTTTGAAGGAAATTATGCCACGAGAACAGGACGTGGTTCCGATCTTCGGACACCATGGTCTTAAAATCCACCGGCGGGCCGGGGAGCAAATGGTCCACCTTGGCGTTTTCATCTATCCGCCCGTAGCCGTTCTTCTCGTTCCAGCCGGAGGCCCACCCGCTGGCCGCCTGGCGCAGGTACTCACGCGCGTCCCAAATGTTGTAGCCGGGATGTGTGTCCAGGACGTGCGCAAATTTGGCGGCGACGACCTGGTTGGCCCAGCTTTGGGCGGCATCCTCATAAGCGGTATGGGTGAGCCAGGTGGGCAGGGCATCGATGAACTCGGTGTTGGGGCCGTAGGAGCTGGAATTGGACCTGGAACCCCCGGCCACGCTCACCGCCGCTTTGAGGCCGACCGTATCCTCCACACGCAGGCCGGGATTATTGTTGCCTTGCGGCGCAAACGGCATCATCCCGTTATCCACTGCCGCATCCCAGTAGGGTGCGCTGGAACCAAAGGCCGAATTCTGCATGACAATTCGATAGCCCAGGTGGTGCGCGCCGATGTAGGAGAAGAGCTGCTCAGTCGAGGTCTTATAAGGGTCCATCCCGAGACGCTCCATCAGGTCCCAGGACATATCACAAGTCCAACCCTTGGCCGGGTCGTTTTCGGGATTGCCGACCAGCTTGAGGAAATTGTTCTTGGCGCCCTGTGGATGGGTAAGGGGGCTGTCTGGGCCGGCCACGTGACCGCCACTGCCTATCACCAGGGCCTTGCCAGGGGCATCGGAGGGTGATGGCTGGGCCTGGGAACAGGCCGTCAGCAGAAGCGTGACCGCAAAAAGTCCGGTTTGCCGCAGCAGTTTTTGCACGCGGCCTCGTAGTGTGTCTTGTCTGAAGGCGCCTGGGGTATTCATTTACCGGGCTATTATGACTCATTTATTCCAGGGCGCAATCCCTGGGCCACGGCCTTGCCAGCGGCCAGGGTTCCTAACCCGAATATTTCACACGCCGGTAGGGCGCGCAGTCCTCTGCGCGCCGCAACACCGCAGAATGCCGCCGATTGTGGAGACGGCGGCGCGCTCCGAGTCCCGACCTGTCGGGATGAGGAGCAAGCCGACTTTAAAACACGCTCTAAGTGGCGCGACTGGGTTAGCGTCCAACGCATGGCCCAATGTCACCTAAAGTGTAACGATCGCGTAACAGTTACATTTCACGTAACTCTTTTCTCAGCAACAGCTTATACAACAATGAATGCCTCTTCGCGTAACACCTCCACCTCCTTAGAGACCCGCTCTTCCAAACCGTGGGCCAGCAAAGAAATGATACCAGCATCATGAAAACTCGCATCGCCTCAACACCTCCTTTTACAATGCGCTCCTCGGAAACCTACGGAAGCTTGCGGAAACCTGCGGAAGGCTGCGGAAGGTTGCGGAAGGTTCAAATTCATCCCCAAGCCCCTGCTCGAACGGCAAAATGACATCACCCAGACAAGCCAAACAAACCACCCACCCATCCATCCATCCATCAATCCACCCATCCATCAATCCACCCATCCATCAATCCATGAATCCCTCAATCCCTCAATCCATCCATCCCTCAATCCCCCACCCCCCCATCTACTTGGGCAGTGCGTTGACACCCAAATCCATGGCTGTTAGGCTTTCTCTTCTTTGGATGCATACAGATTATAAGACCACATTGAAACTGCCGCCGACGGATTTCCCAATGAAGGCCGACCTGGTTCGCCGCGTGCCGGAGAGGCTCAAGAAATGGGAATCGTCCGGGCTTTACCGCCGCGCCCAGGCGGCGCGGGCAGGGGCGGGGAGCTTTGTTTTGCACGACGGGCCGCCCTTTGCCAATGGCGACGTGCATATCGGCACGGCGCTGAACAAGATTTTGAAGGATTTTGTGATCAGCTACAAACGGCTGCGCGGATTCAACGCGCCATACGTGCCAGGCTGGGATTGCCATGGATTGCCTATCGAATTCAAAGTGACCCAGGAATTGCGCAAGACCGGCCCGGAGACAATTGAACCTGCGGCTCTGCGCAGCGCCTGCCGGGCCTACGCCCTGAAGTATATCGATAACCAGCGCGCCCAGTTCAAGCGGTTGGGCGTCCTTGGCGATTGGGAGAACCCGTACCTCACCCTTAACAAGGAATACGAAGCGGCGGAGTTGGAGTTATTTGCCGACTTGGTTGAAGCGGGCTTTGTGTATCGGGGCAAGAAGCCGGTTTATTGGAGCATTCCCTGCCGCACGGCCCTGGCGGAAGCGGAGGTCGAATACAAAGACCACGTCAGCCAGAGCGTGTATGTGAAATTCCCGCTGGTGGGCCGTCCCGGGGTCTCGGTGGTGTTCTGGACAACCACACCGTGGACGCTGCCCGCCAACCTGGCCGTGGCCTACAATTCCACCTTCAGCTATTCGCTGGTGCGCGTGGGGCAGGAACAGTTCATCGTCTCGGCCTGGCTGCTGGGGCAAGTGGCCGAGAAGTGCGGCTGGCACGGTTATGAGATGGTGCGCAGCCTGGACGGCGGCCACC
>JBJKSV010000462.1:0-3397 GCA_046703605.1 Limisphaerales bacterium | reverse complement strand
CTCCAGCCATTCGGCGGTGGGCAGGGCGTAAGGGCGGAAGGTCTCGATATGGCCTTCCTGAGCGTTGTGGTAGAGCGCACGGTGCAAGCCCAGGGCGCTGGCTTTTGGGTTGTCAATCAAGCTGGCGGAGTCGTTGGGACTCATCTGGAAGAGCACGCGCATCTCAAATTCGCTGAGGGCCTTTCGGCTCAGGAACCGATTTACGTTGTTGTAGGTGTCGCAGGTGGCGATGACATGGAACCCCAGTCTGGCGCCTTCGCAGATGAGCTGATTCAAGGCCGCGGCAGGGTTGGCCGGCTTGGTGTCGGACTCGCTCGAGGAAAAGCTGAAATCCTCTTCGTAGCGCAAGCGCCCGTATTTCTGAAGGCCGTAAATGAAGAGGAAGGTCGCCGGCGCCTCGTCGGGATTGGGCTCTTCGGCCCGCTTTTGCATTTCCGTCGAGAGCTCCGCCATCGCCTCGTCGAGACCGCCGGGCTTCAGCACGGCCACCGGATGAGGGATGGCGCGGAGGACCCGGCCAAGGAACTCGCGGTGGGGTGTGCCAGGAGGCGTGCCGTCGCACAAGAGCAGACGGATTGTCTGTGGCGGATATTGCGCGGCCAAGGCCAGGAGGCCGAGCGAGACCATGGCCAGGGCGGCTTCGTCTCGTTGTCCAACCATGAGCAGATTGTTTCCGCTTTGGCGATGGAACACGACTTCAGTTGGTCCCTTGATCGAGTTGGGCGCGCCGAGCCAGATGCGACCGGATGCGGGGCGCGTGGGAGCGGGCTTTTCGAGCGCCTTTTCCAAGAGCGCGTTTTCGCGCACGTCCGCGGGCGCGTTGCCTTCGAACACAATCGGGCCAGGATATTCCACCCCGCCCTGAGCGGCCCTGGCGCGGACCTTTTCGAGATACGTTTCCCGCATATCATCCGGCAACCAGACGACCTGGAAGGGGCTGTTCCCTTCCAAAGCCCCGGCAGCGTCGTTGTAAATGCCCTCACCTGGCCTGGAAAGCAGACGCGGGGCGGGGTTGGTTTCATCCATGATCAGATAGGCATCGGCTTCATTGCACTGGAGGGCGATGCGAATGACCATCTGGCCGAGGGTGGTGCGGGCGACGGTGTAAGCGCCGCCGAGAGTTTGGGAGCCGAGCAAGACATGGATTCCGAAGGCGCGGCCTTGGCGAACGATGCGGTCCAGGAGCACCTGGGCGGTTTGGGCGATTTGGTCGTCCTCGACGAAGAACTCCTGGAATTCGTCGATGACGAGGAGGCATCGAGGCAGGCTATGAGTACCGCCGGCGCGTTTGTAGCCGGCGAGGTCCTGGGCGCCGAGCTTGCGGAAAAGATCGCCGCGATGGCGCAGTTCCTCATCAACGCGCTGGAGGACGCTGAGGCCGAACTCCCGGTCGCTCTCGATGGCGACCACACGCGCGTGAGGGAGGTGATGAGTGGCATAGCACTTGAATTCGACGCCTTTCTTGAAATCGACCAGGTAGAACTCGACCTGTTCTGGACTGCACCACAGAGACAGATTGGTGATGATGACGTGGAAGAGGGTGGACTTGCCTGACCCGGTCTTGCCGGCAATCAGGCCGTGCTGGCGTGTGCCCTTGCCGATTTCGAGGTATTGCAGCTTCGTCGCCCCCGTTCGCCCAATCGGCACCCGCAATTCCTGCCGCGTGTCTTGGCTCCACAACTCCTCTTCCGGCGGCGCGACATGAGGGAAAGGCACTTCCACCCGGCTGGAGTCGCGGCTCCATTTCCCGACCTGGTGGACGAATTCGGTCGCCACATCGGGACTGGGGGGCTCATCCAGGACCAGGACCTGGCCCGCGACTGGCCGTTCTGTAAAGAGAAAACTCTCTCCTCTTGCGCTGATGCAGAAGCAACTTTTGCGCAACTCCTCGGGCATAAAGTCCTGAGGCAGGGGCAGGCGCCGGTCCCAGTGGAAGAGCATATAGACGCCGCAGCGGGCGCCGCTGGCCGCGATGCTCGAAAGGCGCTTGGCGGCGGTCTCGGTGAAGCCGGCGGGGAAATCGGCGACAACCAGGAAATGATATTTCTCGGCGATGGCGCCAGCCTGCTTGTTGTATTCGGCGATGCTGGCGTATTCGTTACGGAGGTACATCTGGATGACCTTCTCCATGTGCTCGTTGAGGTCGGCCAGCCGCTGTTCGATCTGAGCCGGCTGAGTCCAGATGCGGTTGTTGATGATTTGCTCCTCATAATCGGCCAGGTGCATGACGCCCGCGAAGTTCTGTCCCAGGCCAACGGGGTCGAGGATCGTGAAGCTTAACTTGCCGGGGGGCGCCGTGGCTAACAGACGAAGGATGATATTGTTTAGCGCGCCAATCGCTTCCGAGTGGCCGGAATCGGCTGTCTCGAACAAGAGAGAGCCTTCGTCGGGGTAAGCCAGGGCCAGCGCCAGTTCGAACTGCGCGGGGCCGGGCAGGGCCAAAGCCCTCTCGTTGGGGAGGCCCTGGCAAAGCGTTTCCAAATCGACGTCCAAGTGTCCGAACTTCGCCGCGCTGGAGAACCGTTCCGGCGGCTTCCAGGGTTGAGCCATGACATCCTGCCAGGGTGGGAACAGCTTCCGGGTTCGCGTGTTATGGGCCTCAATGGTGGAATAGAGCGCCTGAAGCTGCCGTGTCCACTCCGCCTCAATGACATGCCGCTCCGAATCGCGCTGTGTTTCCAGTTGGGCCTCCGCGGCCTTGGCCGCCACGACCAAGGCGCCCCTGCGCTCCTCGGACTGCTGCCGAAGGTTCACAAGGCCGTCCTGGCGGGCCGAGTCGAGCCTCTTGAGCCGGTGCTGATGGAGCCGGTCGTTGCTGGCCCCGGCACGAACCGCCTTTTCATCGTTGGCCATTCGGCAGGCAACCCTCTGCTCGCCGGCCTTGGCCAGGGCACGCTTGAGTTCGTGATCGGCGGAGCGGCTGGCCGCCTCGAAATCATCTTTGATGCGCTGGATCGCCTGCTGATGGGTGAACTCCGATTTCTGGAGAGCGGCGTCGCAAAGCTGGCGCAGACTTCCCAGGCCGAGGGAGATTCGCCCAACCAATGGTCCCGCCCGCCTCCCAGCCAGAGTGTGCAAAATAAGAACAAGGCAAAAGCTGGCCGCGGCCGCCGCTCCGGCCCAGGCGTAATTGAGACCGCGAACCCCGTAGAGTTGAAGCAGGGGCGCGAGAGCGATTTCGCAGAGGCAGAGAACAAACCAGAGCGGGAGATTCCTGAAGAACCGGAGCAGAAAGAGCCGTTGGAACCGACCCAGATCTTCTCCGACCTGGCCCAACCTCTTCCTGATTTGGCCCAGCAACTGGGCTTAGGGTGGGGCGGTATCGGGCTGAGCCTGCTGATACGCGGCGGAGAGCCCGCGCAAAGGCGCGCGATAGCCCCGCAAAGCACTGAGTGTA
>JBJKSV010000461.1:0-5119 GCA_046703605.1 Limisphaerales bacterium | reverse complement strand
TGCAAAACCTCAAAAAATCAGGGGTTTTGAGCAATAATGAACCGTCAAATCAAATCGTGGGTTCGAATCCCCCTCTCTCCGCCAGTTCGACTTTTTCCAATATCCGCTCTGACGCGCGAGAATTCTTGCGGGGTCGGAATTGAAAATAACCAGTAATTTCCACGGGCTGTTGAACTCCACCTTCAACCTATTCTCCGCCACCTGGAGGTTCGAACCGGTTTTTTTTAAGGAAATCGCGTTTTTTTCTCGAGATTTCCTTCGGATGGTAATGCCTGCAAACGACGGAACAACAGCCTCCTGCCATATAGTAAAGACACCGGGCTCTAAGGTGCCTTGTTCTGAAGCTCCGGGTGGTAATATGCTGAGGTAAGAGGGTTGAGCTTGTATCGATTGCCAACTGAGCGCGGCTATAGGGAGCGGGCCTTCTTCATATATGTCGTACGTCGTTGAAATTGAATACCCAACCGCTTGATCCACCTGGAATGTTACGGCGCCTTGCAGCTCAGCTCCTGCGGTGAATCCGCTCACAGCGCCAGCTAAAGCTCCGGAGGCGTCTCTCTATTCGGTCCCGCGCGATAGTCGATAACACACGCCTTTTCCAGGGTCACCAATCCGCCCGACATCATTTCATCGATTACGGGCAGGAACCGGTTGATGTTTTCCTCGGTGTCCACGATCTCGATGACCAAAGGGAGGTCAAACGAGAGACGCAAAATCTTTGCCGTATGCAAACGGCTGGATTTTCCGAAGCCCATCGGCCCGCGCAGCACCGTCGCGCCGGCCATGTGCATTTCGCGCGCTTTGAGAACGATGGCTTCATAGAGCGGTTTGTGATGCCAGCGGTCGCTTTCACCAATGAAGATGCGCAACAACATCGCGTCGTGAGGCAAGTGCATAATCAGCAAGACTTAACGAGTTGGAAGCCCGGCGTGCAGCAATGGCCGTAGTCGCCGAAACCCGAGGCGCAGAGGCGTGGCGCCCTTTCGGCAACTGCTCGCAGAATGACCAGAGTAGAGTTGACCATAAGAACCCTTGCCGTGGGATCCATTAAAAACCCGCAGCCTTCTGGACCTCTTGAAAATAGCCCATCCAGAAATGAATGACCCTGTATCCAATGAAAAGGACAATGGCCAGATAAACGAGCCGGGGCGTCCATTGCGCCAGGGCGTGGAGTTTGCGCGATCCTTCTTCGTTGTAGTATTGGTGCAGGCGCTTAAGGTTCTCCTCAAGTTTGCCGCTGATTTCTCCGCTACTGTACTGGCTTGAAAAAAGCTCCGGAAACCGGCGCGACGCCGCAACTGCCTCCGCCGGAGTCTGGCCCGCATCCACCAGGGGCCTCCAGGCCAGGACCGTGCGGCGCAAGGCCGGGGACCCACAAGCATTCGCCGCCAATTCCCAGGCCTCCACAATCGTCACCCCGGCGCTGAGCAGGGCCTCCAGGGCCGCCGCCAACCGTGACAGAGCCAGGCTGCGGCGCGCCCTGCCCAGCACCGGCACACGATGCAGGAGGACCTCCATGAAGGCCCGCCACCGTTCGCCGTGGCGGCTTTGGGCGGCGTAAGTTACCAGGGCGACCAGGGCGTAGATGGGGAGCAGCACACCCAAGGTCTGGAGCAGGTAGAGTTTCCAGTCGCCAGAGAGAAAGAACGCCGAGAAGGGCAGCAGGAACACGGCAAAGTGAAAGAGGGCGACTGGATAGGCGAGGTCGCCAATCAACTGGCGCGCGATCCGGGCGCGGTCCTGGTAGTAATCCGAAAGGAGGCGGAAACAGGCATCGAGCCGGCCGCTTTGCTCGCCGGCATGCAGGAGCGCGATGTCGAAGGCGGGAAGCCAGTTTCCCAGTCGGCTGAGGGCGTCGGTGAGCGTTTCACCCTGGGCCAAGTGGGTGAGCAGTACTTGGGCTGGGGCTCGATAGGAGCGGGCGGGAGGCTTCCGGCTGAGCTGGTCGAGCGCGGCGGTGAGGGTGACCCCGGCGGCGGTGTACTGGGCGAGCTGGTAATAGAACTCAGCCCGTTTCGCAAACTGGCCAGGCATGAACATCAGAGCCATGGATTGACTATGCGTCCTGGAGTCCGTGCCTCACTCGATCAGGATCCCACCACGAGCGAGGGGGCGCCCAGACTATTCGCTTTTGTCAGCGGCAATTGACAATTGAGAATTAAGAATTGATAATTCGAATTGACTCCCGCTTCGGAGGGTGCCCGGAGGGGCGGGGGTGGTTCGGTCTTCGCAATCGATGTGCATTTGCCACTAATTTACAATTTGCAATTCTTGATTCTCAATTAATGTTTACGGTTCTGATGCAGCCATTACGAAACTTGACCTGTTTACAGCGTGTTTTGAACTTCTAGGACTCTAGCGAGCGGACGCTCAGACCGCTTCTTCCCTCTCATTGAGCATTGGGCATCAAGCATTGGGCATTCGCATTGCCGGTGCCTAATGCTAAATGCGCAATGACTAATGAAAAACGCCGCTACGCCATGCCCCAAATGCTAACCGCTTCCCCCTCGCGGCAACCGCGGCAAACCGGCTCAGGCAGCAACCCGGTCAAAGCGGGACTGCAAGTCCCGCTTGCTTCGAAGTCCGACAATCTGCTCGTTGACCTGTCCCTTGTCGAACAACAACAGTGTGGGGATGGACTGGATGCCGTACTGGGCCGCCAGGTTCTGCTCCTCGTCAATATTGACCTTGCCGATGCGGACACGCCCGTCGTACTCCGCCGCCAGCTCATCCAGAACCGGAGCTATCATCTTGCACGGCCCGCACCACTCCGCCCAGAAATCCACCAGGATTGGTTTCGGCGATTGCAGGACCTCAGCCGAGAAATTTCCACTCGTCAGTTTTACAATGTTTGGAGCTGCCATAGAAAACAAACCCTAGAAAAGCGCTGTGCATGACTATGACGGTGCTTGGCCTTTGGGCCGGTCACCATCCAAGCAACTGCCACAGGTAAATGGTGCTGCCGAGCGCCACCAGGCATAGAATCCCTGCGGCGACGGCCAGACCAATATCCACGTTGCTAACAGGCGCCACGACCGCCACCGGGGCGGCAACCGGGCGCGGCGCGGCTACTGGCGCGGGGCGCGCGGCAGTGGCTGGAGCTGCGCCGCCTGGCCCTCGATGGGCCGCGGCCGGTGCCCCAAAGGAAGGAGCGGGAGTTGTGCCAGCGGTACCCGCGCCGGTCGGCCCTCCGGGTGGGAGGGTCGGAAGCTTGATGGTCGGGGCGGCCGAGGGTTTCGGGGGCAGATTGATGCGGACAGTCTCCTTCTTGGGTTGGACCTTTCCAGTTTCCTTTTTCGGTGGCATTGCGCCCGCCGGAGTGTTCGGGATGTTCTCAGCCATAAAATCTAATCTTTTGCTTGAAACTAAAGGGGCCGATTCCAGGTGTCAAACTCATAAATTCGCCGGTGAACATCCGGTGAATAATATTCCAACAACTCCGGCTCGACTCCAGCCCCTTCCGCCCAATTATCTATTCAATGCCGAAAAATCAAACGACTGAGATCGAGCTGCCCGCCGCTCATAATTGGCGAACGACCGATGAGGACGAAATCAATCGCCGGCGAGTCCGCGCTCAGAGCGAGGACTTCGCGGTCTCCAACGTGGATGGGCGTCATCCGATCTATTCCAACTTTCGCGTCAAGTCCGGCAGCGGGCTGACCTACTCGATAGAGATCCGGGACCTGGCCGAGCGCCAGTTTGCCTGCGATTGCGTTGATTTTCGAATTAACGGCCTGGGAACGTGCAAGCATGTCGAGGCGGTCCTGCTGCATCTGCAGGCCCGATTCAGGCGCCTCTACCAAACGGCACGCCGGGACGGAAGCGGCCGGCTGGATGTGGTTCCCGATGCCGCCCACGGGACGATGCGCTTGGTAACCAACGGTCGAGCGATTCCCGCCCGACTCAAAGAATGGTTCAATGACAATGGGCTTCTCTGCACTGGCCAGGTCGAGGAAGCCCTGGAGGCCCTCAAAGAGATAGCCGCGCGGCACATGCCGGACTTGCGGCTTTCGCAGGAACTGGGTTCCTGGCTCGAAAGCGGGCGCAGGGCCGAGCAACGCAAGCTCTTGCGGCGTGAGTATGAGTTGAAAGTTCAGACCGGAGAATGGCCTGCCCAGGAAACCAAAGTCCCATTGTTCCCTTACCAGCGGGAAGGGATGCTGCACCTGGCCTTTACGGAGCGGGCGCTGCTGGCCGACGAGATGGGCCTGGGCAAAACCATCCAGGCCATCGCCGCCTGCGCCTTGCTGCACCGCCTCGGCCAGGCCAAACGGGTGCTGGTGGTGACGCCCGCGTCCCTGAAGACGGAATGGGAAGAACAGATCCAGCGGTTTACAGAATTGCCTTACCAGCTCGTATTTGGCGGACGCGCCCGACGGCTCAAGGCTTATGAAATCGCCAATCCGGAGGCGACCGGAGCTTGTGCTGCATCCGGCTCGGAGAATGGCTCGGCGCCGCCGTTTTTCACTATCGTGAATTATGAGCAGATGCTGGCCGACTCGCTCGACGTGAACACGCGGTTGTGCCCGGACATTGTCGTCCTCGATGAGGCGCAGCGGATTAAGAATTGGAATACCAAGACCAGCCAGGCCATCAAACGATTGGCCAGCCGCTATGCCTTTGTGCTCACCGGCACTCCCATCGAGAACCGCATCGACGAGATCTTTTCTCTAATGTCCTTCCTCAACCCCGGCCTGCTGGGGCCGCTCTTCCGCTTCAACCGCGAATTCTACGAACTCGATGACCGCGGCAAGCCTACCGGCTACCGGAATCTCGACAAACTCCACGAGCGCATCACGCCCTACATGCTGCGTCGGCGAAAAGCCGAGGTCGAAACGGAGTTGCCGGAGCGCAGCGACCGCACCTTTTTCGTCCGGCTCAGCGACGAACAGCAGTCCGAATACGAATCCCACGCCAACGTGGTCTCGAGATTGGCGGCCTTGGCCCAACGCCGTCTCCTCACCCAGCAGGAGCAGGAAAGGCTCATGCGGCACATGGCGATGATGCGGATGGTCTGCGACACCAACTTCATCCTCAACCCGGAGCAGCGCGCCTGCCCGAAGCTGGGGGAATTGGAGAAGATCCTTGAGGAATGCCGAGACAACCCGGATGTCAAAGT
>JBJKSV010000460.1:0-5981 GCA_046703605.1 Limisphaerales bacterium | reverse complement strand
CATTAGGGACCCCTTGGCGTCGGTTGAGTCGGGCGGGCGCGCCCAGCAGCTCCTTCGGAGTTGATCTGAGAGCGAAGAGTCGCCACTATCCGCGAAATTATGAAAATATCCACCGCAGTCAGTCGTCGGCACTTCTTAAAAACCAGTCTCACCGCCACCGCGCCCTTGCTCTTGCCCGCGTCGGTCTGGAGCGCGGCCGCGCCGCCCAGCGAGCGTCTGACGATGGGATTCATAGGTATGGGGACGCAAGCGCGCGGTTTGCTGGGAGGCTTTTTGGGCAGGGAGACCCACGTCCTGGCGGTTTGCGACGTGGACACGACGCGCCGGACCTACGGGAAGCAAACCGTGGATCGGCATTACGGCAACAGCGACTGCGCCGCCTACAACGATTTCCGCGAGCTGCTGGCGCGCCGGGACATCGATGCCGTCTGCATCGCCACGCCTGATCACTGGCATGCGATTCCCACGCTGGCGGCGCTGCGCTCCCGCAAGGATGTCTATTGCGAGAAGCCGCTCACGCACAATATCCATGAGGCCATTGAAGTCATGAAGGCGGTGGACCCGAATCATCGCGTGCTGCAGACCGGCTCGATGCAGCGGTCGATGAAGGAGTTCCGGATCGCCTGCGAACTGGTGCGCAACGGAGTCATTGGCACCATCCGGAAGGTGGAGTGCAGCTTCGGGGACCCGGGTCGGCCATGCGACCTCAAGACAGAACCAATGGAGCCGGGCCTGGATTGGAACTTCTGGTGCGGCCCGGGACCGTTGCGCGGTTATAGTTCCGTGCTCAGCCCGCGTGGCATCTACCAGGGATTCCCCGCCTGGCGCGACTACAAGGAATACGGCAGCGGCGGCGTGGGCGACTGGGGCGCCCATCACCTCGATATTGCTCAGTGGGGCTTAGGGATGGACGACAGCGGCCCGGTGGAAGTGATTCCGGCGGCCGATCCGCGGGCCAAGCGTGGCGCCAAGCTGGTGTATGCTAACGGCGTGGTCGTGGACCACGTCGATGGCTTTGGTGTCCAGTTCGTGGGCACGGGCGGCGAAGTGCTGGTGAATCGCGGCCAATTCGTGGTGCGTGTCGGCGGCAAGACCGTGGCCTGCTACCGCGGCCGACAAGACAGGGACACCAACTGCGGGCAACAAGTCCGAATCGCCGAGCGCGAGTTTCTCCAACATGCCAAAGTGCGGCTCTATGTCAGCAATGATCACCTCTCCAACTTCCTGGAGTGCGTAAAGTCTCGCCAAAAACCGATTACCAGTGAGCAAGTCGGCGCCCGCTCCGCCATCTGCTGTCACTTGTTGAACCAGAGCTACTACCACCACGCGCGTATGAAGTGGGACCCGGCTCGGCTGGAGTTCGCCGACGGCACGGGCAACCCGAAATGGCTCACGCGTGACTACCGTGCGCCGTGGTCGGTTTGACGCACCAGACCGATTGCGGGACTGTTGACCGGCTTTGCCAGGCGTCTTTAGCGCCTGGTCGGCCTCATTGCGCTGTCCTCGTTTTCCAGGTCCGGCTTGAATAAGGCGTTGGATTCTCCCATGTTCCTATCATGGAAGAGAGCCAACTCCTATCAACTAACACCGGAGCGCAGTCCCAGACAAGCAGACCTGTTTCAAAGAGGATGATGCTGGCCGGGGTCAGCGCCGCTCTATGCGCGATGCAAACTGGTTTGGGCCAAATCAAGACTGCCAAAGTGACGGGCGGCGAGGTGGAAGGCGTCGTGAGGGATGGTGTCACCTCCTTCAAGGGGATTCCGTTTGCCGCGCCGCCGGTCGGCGATTTGCGTTGGAGGTCGCCGCAACCGCTCAGGCCGTGGACGGGGGTGAGGAAGGCCGAGGCCTTCGCCGCTGCGCCGATGCAAGACCCGCGCTTCATCAAAACGCTGGGAGGTTCGACCAACGTCAGCGAAGACTGCCTTTATCTGAACGTGTGGACGGCGGCCAAAGACACGACTGAGAAGCTGCCGGTCATGGTCTGGATCTATGGGGGTGCCTTTGCTACCGGCTCGACCAGCATTCCGGCGTATGACGGAACCAAGCTCGCGCAGCAGGGCGTTGTCCTCGTCAGTATCGCCTATCGCCTGGGGCCTTTCGGATTCCTGGCGCATCCCGGGCTCAGCAAAGAGGCCGGGGGAGCCTCGGGCTGCTACGGGATTCAGGATCAGATCGCCGCCCTTCGATGGATCAAGCAGAACATTGCCCAGTTTGGCGGCGACCCTTCCCGCGTCACCATTTTTGGCGAATCCGCCGGAGGCATATCGGTTAGCATTCTTGCCGTGGCGCCGTCTGCCAAGGGCCTGTTCGAGCGGGCCATTTCCGAGAGCGGCGGCTCAATGGCGCCTCTCAAGAAGGGCGATGAGCCGGGAGAGAATATTCCATCGCTTAGGCTGGCCGAAAAGACCGGGGTCGAGTTTCTGAACCGGCTCGGCGTTAAGACCATTCAAGCGGCCCGCGGTCTCAGCGCCGAGCGGATCCAGGCTGCGGCAAGCGGTTTTGGCCGGTTCTGGCCTGTCGCGGACGGACAGACCTTGCCTGGCGACGCATATCGGCTGTATGAAGCCGGGAAGTTCAACGACACTCCCGTGCTCATCGGCTCCAACTCCGATGAAGGCGCCATGTTCGTCCATTCGGCCCTCACCCCCGCAGCCTTCGAGAAGCACGTTCGCGAGCGGTACGGCCCTGGGGCGGAGGCCATTCTCAAGGCCTATCCGCACGCGACGGATGCGCAGGCGTTCAAATCCGCCAAAGACCTCTTCCGCGACTCGGCCTTTGCCTGGCAGGCCTGGACCTGGGCGAGATTGCAGACCCGGAAGGGTCGGAACAAGGCCTTCCTCTATTACTTTGACCGCCGCACGCGCGGCTCGCCCGACGGCGCAACCCATGCCGCCGAGGTCGTTTTCGTTTTCCGCAACCTGTTTGGGAGCAGCCTGCTCAGGCCGGAAGACATCGCCCTGTCGGACCTTGTCAGTTCTTATTGGGTCAATTTCGCCAAGTCCGGCGATCCGAACAGCCCCGGTCTGCCCGCATGGCCGCCCTTCGATGACCAGAACATGAATGTGATGTGGTTCAACAAAGACCCCGGCGTTCAGCGCATGCCAAACCTGGAGAAGCTTGAGGCCCTGGATAGTTATTACGCCTGGCGCAGGCAGCAGGCCGCCACCCGGGCCCGTCCATAGAGCGGGCTCCGTCTCGGAAGGGGGTTTGACGCTAGCGAGGCGATGTCTAGACGTGGAGAGTGCATGGCCGAGTCACGGCGCCGCGCAGAGAACTTGACATGCCGCAAAACCGGAGAGTGCCGCCGATTGCGTGGATAGGGGCGCGCAGAGGACTGCGCGCCCCACCTATAGGCTGCTGCCGTTTTGTGCGTGGCATGAGATCTTCAGGCCGGGGGGCGATTATGCGTTGAGTTTCATCCCGTCCAGGGTTTCCAATGCTGCTTTCATGTAGCCCATGGCGTAGGCCATGCCGGCGTGCCAGGGCGCGGCGCAGGTCATTTGGGGAGTGTGATCGGGGATGAGAACGCCCTCAAAGCGATTCTTCTTGAGGATGCGGAGCACGCGTAGCATGTCGATGTCGCCGTCATCCACAAAGGTTTCCCGGTAATAGGGCACGTTGCCTCTCACATTGCGGAAGTGGACATAGGCCAGCTTGGCTTGCCGGCTGTAATCATCGACGGCCTGGTAGAGATCGCCCTCGGTCATTTCGGCCAGAGAACCGAGGCAGAACTCAAGTGTGTTGGAGGGACTGGGCCTGAGATCGAGCAGACGCTGGTACAAATGCGGTTGGTAAACGAGGCGCGGTTGCCCTCGCATGGCCGGCATCGGGGGATCGTCCGGATGCGCCGCGAGTTTCACGCCGGCGTCCTCAGCCACTGGCAAAACGGCTCCAAGAAAATCCTCTAATCGGCGCCAGAGTTCCTGAGAAGTTATCGAGGGAAGCGTTCCCGCGGGCGCGGCCGGGTCATAGACCATGTTCCAGACCATGCCGAGCGGGATTGGCTCTTCAACAGGCCCCTCCATTCCCACCGAGTCGGCACCTCCCCGGGCATAAGGGCCGGTCACGCGCCCGCAGACGCCGGCAATGCTGAAATTGTAGCCAATGATCGGAATTCCGGCCCGGCCCACGCGGCGAATGATGGTTTTGATATTCTCGAGTTGCGCCTCCTTCTTCGGGCCATCGAGCAGGATGTCGTGCCAGTGCGCGGGATCGAAATTCTCGATGGCTTCCAGCTTCAGGCCGGCCTCCTCCACGGCCTGCCGGAGATCGACCAACTGTTCGAGACTCCATAGCCGGTTCGGGTCGCCGGCCAGTCCCCAGCCGCCCACGCCGCCTGTGGGCTGGTTATCACGCGGATTCAGCGACCCGCCCTGGAAATAATCGACCAGGTGAGCTACGACGTGGGTTGCCCCCGCCTGGCGCGCGAACTGGAAACTCTCGCGCGTCAACTGGTGCCGATACAAACCAAGTCCAAGGTTCATAGCAAGCGAGCCAGCCCCTCAGACCCTCATCTCGAGGGTAGCGGTGACCACGGAATACACGGAACACACGGAAAAGCGAAAGCCTGCCTAAGCATAGTTCGGTAGTTGGCGCTTGAAATCAGTCTGCTCACGGTTCCTTTCTGTTTCCATGTATTCGGTGGTCTGCTCCCAGCGACATCGGTTCGAAACTCGGCGCCAGAACATGGTTCAATCCAAACGCGACGAGGTAGGCGCAGGCGCAGATCCCAAACAGAATGGCGTAACCGGTGGTTTCGGCATGCCTGGCCTTGAAGTGATCCAGCATCATGCCCGTCACAACCGGGAATATGAATCCTCCGGCCGAACCGGCCATGCCGCCGATGCCGATGACCGAGGCCACCGCCCGCTTTGGAAACATGTCCGAGACGGTGGTAAAAAGGTTGGCGGACCAGGCCTGGTGCGCCGAAGCGGCCAGGCCAATCAGCAAGACCGCGCCCCAATCACCTACACGCGTGGTCCCAACCACCGGCACGACACAAAGCGCAAAGACAAACATCCCCGTCTTCCGCGCTCGCGTCACGCTCCAACCGCGCCCTGCCAGGAAGCCAGTAATCCAGCCGCCGAAGATGCTCAGCACGGTCACCATGCCGTAAATGGCAGTGATATAGATCCAGCTTTTCTGAATATCCAGGCCGCGGACCTGTTTGAAAAAGTCCGGCAGCCAGACGAGGTAAAACCACCAGACCGGGTCGGTGAGGAACTTCGCCACGATGAACGACCACGTTTGGGGGTAGGCCAACAGTCCCAGCCAGGAAATCTCTTCGCCCTCCGGGGCCTCGTCCTTGTCGCTTTGGATGAGACCTAACTCGGCGGCATTCACGCGCCGGGTCTTCTGCGGTAGTTCGTAAAATGGAATCCACAAGGCCAGCCAGAGCAAGCCGGCGATGCCTGCGGAAATAAACGCCGCCTGCCAACCCCACCTCAACGCCACCCAGGGGACTACCGCGGGCGCGACCAGGGCGCCGACATTGGTCCCCGCGTTGAAAATGCTGGTGGCAAAAGCTCGCTCCCGTTTTGGAAACCAGAGCGCCACTGCCTTGATAGCCGAAGGGAAGTTGCCCGACTCAGACAGGCCCAGCGCTCCCCGCGCCGTGATAAACTGCGAGACGCTGCCGGCGAATCCGTGGGCAATCGCCGAGATACTCCAGCCAATGATTGACACCGCGTATCCGACCTTGGCGCCGAATCGATCCACAAACCAGCCGAAGCCCAGCAAACCAATTCCATAGCCGAGTTGAAAAGCTCCGTTGACCCATCCGAACTCGGCATTCGTCCATCCGAATTGCTGGTCCAGCATCCCCTTGAGCAGCGCAAGGATCTGCCGGTCGAAGTAATTTATCGTGGTGGCGAAAAACAGGAGCGCACAGACTACCCAGCGGTAGCGTGTCGCGGTGGCTTTGAGTCCGGACGCGGCGGATTGCGCGGTCGGCGCGGTTTGGCTTCCGCTCGGTTCATGCA
>JBJKSV010000459.1:0-5848 GCA_046703605.1 Limisphaerales bacterium | reverse complement strand
GCGCGGCGCTGACCGGGCAGACGCTGCCCTCGGATGTTGCCGTGGACAGCCTGAACCAACTCCCGGTGCTCCTGGGCAAAGCGGACAAGCCTGTGCGCAATATGGTGGTGGAGCAGGGCATCTCCGGTTCGATGGCCATCCGGCAAAGGGATTGGAAATACATCCCGTCAAACGCGGGCGCCGCGGCTGCCGGCATGGGTTCGGGCGCCAATCCCAATGACCCTCGCTTTGCCGCCGCGATTATCCCTGAGCCCCTGCTTTACGACCTGGCGAAGGACCCTTCAGAGACGAACAACCTGGCCGCCAAATACCCGGAGAAGGTGAAGGAGCTTTCGCGTTTGCTTGACAACGTGGAGCATCCTGCCGCCTCGATTCACGGCGCCGTCTATGTTCCCGCGAACGCCAACAACGCGCCTCAAATGTGGAAGAATTTCAGCCTGGCCGAAACGCGGCGGGATTTTAGCTACGCCCGGGAAGTCCATTTAAATGCCCTTCGGATTTGGGCCAGCTATGAGTATTGGCAGATGACGCCGAAGCGTTTTGAATCCTCGCTGGATCAATTGCTGGGCGCGGCCAATGAAGAAGGCATCCGGATTCTGATTTCCCTGTTCGAACAGTGCGGCGTCCCTCCCACGGCGGAGAATATGTGGACAACCGATCCTCTGAAGGCCTTTGCCATCAATTCCCCCGGCCTGGAGATCGCTTCGCCAAAACACAAGGCGCGGTGGGAAAAGCCACGAGCTTTTGTGGAGTGGTTCATGAACCATTATCGGAATGACAGGCGCCTGCTGGCCATCGAGGTGATGAACGAGCCACTGCCCGCGGGCCGGAACCGGGCGGCGACCATGCCGTTTGCGAAGTCGATGTTCAAGACCGCCAAGTCTATGGAAGGCAGCGTTCCTCTGACCATTGGCAGTGACAGCATCCAACATGCCGAGCAATTCATTCCCCTGGGCCTGGACGTGATCGAGTTTCATGTGAACTTTCCCAGAACCCGCGCTGGCTTAGAGCATGCTATCCGGCACGCCATGGCGGTGGGCCGGGAGTATAACCTGCCAGTTTGGCTGACCGAATGGCAGCGGCTGCGGCCGAGCGGCTCGGGTTGGGGCAATGAGAAGCTGCCTTTGGACGAGACGCGCCCGGATTACGCCTCATTGGCGGCTGTTGTGCATAAGTACCCGATTGGAAACTTCTTTTGGTCGCTGATGGTTAAGCGCGCCTATCTCCCGCCTCAGCGATACAAAGGCACCATCAACGGCCTGTTTTGGCCAGACGGTTCGGTTTGGAGTTTGGACGACGCCCGCGCCATCGCCAATGACCCGTCGCTGGAATTGCCGCAGAAAGAGGCCGTCCCTCCCGGATTTCTGGGTTATTTGCGGAGATTAAACCCGGCTCAGTAAGAGGCCGTTGGCCGGAACCTGACCGTCAGATAGAAATTGTGAATTCCACATTCGTGGAGAGGCACGCGCACCACGTAGTCCCCCCGCAAACCCTGGGGATAGGGCACCTCCAGAGGGTAATCCGCCGTCACGGCGCCTTGTCCCCAGCACTGCCAGCATTCATAAAAACCGATTACTCCTTTGCCACGGCAGGCCCGGCAGGTCATGCGCGCCGGAACCAGAACACGCACGCTCCCGCCCCAAACCGCTTCTTCCTCGGACAGCGGCACATCCACGGTCAGGCTCTCCAACTCCTCGGACTTCGGTCGCGTCAGGTTCTCAAAGTTGCTCCAGAGGCGATCGAAGATCTCCTCGAACGATGGAGCAAACGTGTCGAAAGATCTCGACAGAGACGCTTCGCGAAAATCGCTGACCGGTTCCACTTCCCTGAACGGTTCAGCGGCCCCACTCCGAGGGCGAATGCTCTCGATACGCTGCGAGGCAATCGATTCTCTTCTCTGGTCGTAAGCCGCCCGTTGGGCCGGGTCGCTCAGCACCGCGTAGGCCCGCTGGAGCTCGATAAAGGGCTCGCTGCCGGCACCCGAGGTGTCGGGGTGCAGTTCCAGGGCGCGGCGGCGGTACGCGGAATGGATTTCCTCGGACGTAGCTTCACGCGCCACTTGCAGAACGAGATAGAAATCGTTTCCCATAGCGGTACTTTGCCATTGCCCGAGAGGAGTGCAAGCTCAGGCTTGCTGGGCGTCAGTCCGCGGCGATAACCCGGTAGAATAGGTCTTTGGCTTCTATCTTGGTGCCGGGATTGTGGCCCTGGATGGCGAAATGGCCAGTCTTGTATTCGGTGTCGTCGTGCGTCATGACGAGCTTGCCATTAATCCAAAACTGAATATGGGGCCCCAGGGCACGGATGCGGTAGGTGAACCATTCGCCGTCCTTGGTGAGCAAGGCGGTCGCCTTCCCGGTTGGCTGTCCCGGCTTCCACAACCAACCCGTGGGAGCGTCACCCACATTGCAGATTTGGGCTTCGTAGCCGCGCGGAAAGTCATCTACATTGTCGGCTGGCGGATTCGCGCGAAAGTAGAAGCCGCTGTTGGCGGTGGCGCCTCCAAGACCCATGATGCGGAACTTGCCCTTGAACTCGAAATTGGAGCAAGTGGCGTCGGAATAGATGTGTCCCATTCCGCCAATGCCGACCAGCACGCCATTGCGGACCGACCACTTGGCCTTGCCGTGAACGGTCCACCCGCTAAGATCTTTGCCGTTGAACAAGGGGATCCACTCTGGTTTGCCCTCGGCGCGGGCCGCTAAAGCAACCATTGCCACACCTGCCAATACTGCGAATGTTGTCTTCATCTTTGCTTATTGCGGTTTCTGAGTTGGACAGCCTCACTTGCGCCTGAATTCATTGGCAGGTGAGATTTCGAGCGCCGTAGCTCCCGTCTCCCGGGGAGCGGGCCGCTTGCAGGACCTCTTCGTGTTGGTCTCGCAGGCCTACCCCCTTCTCGCGGGCTTTCCGTTCTGCATAATAGCCTTCCGGAATGTCTCCGCGACACAGCAACCGCAGGAAGTATCGACAGATGGCCGCAGCACGGGCACCGCCCAATGCGGCGCTGATTGGTGGCCATCGGCAGGGCTTCTGTAGTGCAGACCTTTGGGGTGCCTCCGTTGATTTCCAATGGTTTACAACGCGGGATACCGCCGAATCCGCGAAGTTGGTCTAGCTTTTCTCGGTTGGTTTTGCCGTCGAACCGGCGTTGTACTGTTCGTCGCTTACTTTTTCCATCCAGTCCACGACTTTGCCATCGAGGCTTTCCTGAATGGCGATGTGGGTCATCGCTGTCATGGGTGTTGCGCCATGCCAATGCTTTTCGCCCGGCGGAAACCAGACGACGTCGCCGGGCCGGATCTCTTCAACGGGACCGCCCTCGCGTTGTGCCCAGCCGCAGCCGGAGGTGACAATCAACGTCTGACCGAGCGGATGTGTGTGCCAGGCAGTGCGAGCGCCGGGCTCGAACATGACGCTCGCGCCGGCAACCCGAGCCGGGGCGGGCGCCTGAAACAGGGGATCAACGCGCACTGTGCCGGTGAACCAGTCGGCTGGCCCCTTGCTGGAGCCCCGTGAACCTACTCTTTTGATTTCCATATTTGAACCCTTTCTGGTGAAACGACGGGCGAACCTACTCCGGAGAGGCGAAACTGTCTTCCGGTGTCTTGTCTATGGCTTACGATGACTTTGTCACTGGCCGTGCCCCGATGCACCCACGCGCCCGGTTCTGGCTTGCACCGATCGGGCCTGCAAAGTACATTCACTTTGCAGGCTGTGGCGGAAAACCAGCCTAAAAACCGCATGAATTCAAGTTTTGACCTTTCGGGGTTCGCACTCCGGGTGCGAGAGTTTATTCGCGCCTCCACCTCCGGCTCCGGGGGAGGAGGGGTGCCGGAGTGCCAGGGGTTACGTCGGGTTAACGGGTCGGTTGCTTGTAGTTTTGAGGCGTTGGCCCTCGAGCTATTCTCCCTTCAGTTCCGGCATAATCGCGCCTATCGCCGGTTTTGTCAGGCGCGGGGAACCCAGCCAGAGAGCGTTTCGACCTGGGAGCAGATCCCTGCAATCCCCACCTCGGCGTTCAAGGAGTTGGAGGTCTCCTGCCTGCCGCCCCAAGAGCGGACGATGGCTTTTTTCTCGAGCGGCACCTCGCGACAGCCTCGAAGCCGCCATTTCCACAATGCGGAATCGCTTGCAGCTTACGAGGCATCGCTGTGGCCCTGGTTCCGCAGACATTGCCTGGCGCAAGACGCCCACGTGGAATTGCTGCTGTTGACTCCAGCCAAGGCCGAGTCGCCAAATTCTTCACTCGTTCACATGCTGGAAACCGTGCGCAAGAACCTCGACCAGCCTGAAAGCGTTTCTGCGGGGCATATCGGTCAGGACGGGGCCTGGACGCTCGACTTCGACGCGGTCCTCAGCGCGTTAGAAGCCTCGGCGATGGCCAAACGCCCTCTGCTTATCGTGGGGACGGCTTTCCTTTTTGTACATTTGCTGGACCACCTGGCCGCCTTGAACCTCCGGTTCGAGCTTCCTCCCGCCTCCCGCGTGATGGAGACGGGCGGTTACAAAGGACGCACCCGGGCTCTGCCGCGGGAGGAATTGCACGCGTCGATTGCCGAACGGTTCGGCATCCGGTGTTCACAAATCATCTGCGAGTATGGGATGAGCGAACTCAGTTCGCAGGCATACGACCGCTCGCCCGAAAGCGCCCGGCGCCTTTTCCGCTTCCCGCCATGGGCTCGAGTCCAAATCGTATCGCCTGAGACCGGCAACGAGGCAAGGCCAGGCCAAGCCGGCTTGATCAGTGTTTTCGATCTGGCGAATGTGTATTCGGTCATGGCCGTTCAGACCGAAGACCTGGGTCTGCGCCATCCTGATGGATTCGAGTTGCTGGGACGGGCGGCGCTGGCAGAGCCGCGCGGGTGCTCGCTCATGTCAGAGACCAATGAACTTGCCGAATTACTTCCTGGCTGACCTGCCCCCGGAGGCTACCGTGAGGCCGCCAATGCTGGCCGAGGCCTGCCAGACGCTCAAGCACAACCGCGAGCGCTATCTCGTTGGGCGTGGGACTCATGGCTTGGTCAAATCTCTGGCGGAAGTTGCCGAGAGTTGGCTGCGCTCGGATTACCCGTTGCGGGCGCTGGCCCTGGAAAAGGGCCCGGCGGCAACCGGCTTCTCTCGCGGCACGTTGGCTGCGGGGCTGGATTCATTTTTCGAAGGACTCTCGGCGGAGAGCCTCCTGGCGCTCATCGAACAGGACCTGGGCCACGTGCGCGCGTTGGACGAGATGACCCATTTTGAGCGGGGACGCTCCGCGATGGCAATTGGCCCGGAATTCATTGTCCATATAGCCGCCGGAAACCTGCCCAATCCAACCTTAGCGAGCATGGTTCTGGGGCTGCTGGCCAAGTCGGCGCAGTTTGTGAAGTGCGCCGCGGGAACTTCGTTTTTGCCTCGGCTCTTTGCCCACTCGATCTATGAGGCCGAGCCGAAGCTGGGCGCCTGCATCGAGATTGCCGAGTGGGGCGGGGGCGACCAACCGCTGGAGGAGGTGCTCTTCGCCGAGGCTGATTGCGTCACCGCCACCGGCTCGGATGAGACCCTGGCCGCCATTCGCCAACGCGTCCCTGTCACGAAGCGATTCCTCGGCTACGGACATCGGGTCAGTTTCGGCTTCATCACCAAACGCGCCCTTTCCAACCGGAACGCGCCGAAGGTCGCTTCACAAGCGGCAGCGGACATAGTCGCCTGGAACCAATTGGGCTGTCTGTCGCCGCACGTGATCTACGTCCAACCAGGCGGCGAGACCAGCCCGGAGCGGTTCGCGGAGATGCTGGCCGATGAACTGGAGCGGCGCGAACGGACCGAGCCTCGGGGCGAGCTGCCCGTCAAAGCGGCGGCGGTG
>JBJKSV010000458.1:0-4597 GCA_046703605.1 Limisphaerales bacterium | reverse complement strand
CACGCCCTGGGCGAGCCGACCGGGATCCGTATGACCGGGCCGTACAATTATGTGCCGCCAGTGTATTGGTACGTGGATACGAACGCCGGTGGGGCCTACTCGTTCAACACCGAAACCAGCCCCGGCCCCGCCGTCCCGCCCATCGAAAGCCTGCGCCGGATGTTGGGCAAAGACCATCTTTGGCCCATCGACAAGGTCTGGCGGTTTCATGCCGGCGGCGGTCCGTTTGGAAGCCTTTCCATCTTCACCGAGGCCCTCAACAAGCGCTACGGCGAGGCGACCGGCGTCGAAGATTACGCCAGGAAATCCCAGCTCATGACCTACGACGGCGAGCGCGCCATGTTCGAGGCCTACGGACGCAACAAGTTCAACTCCACCGGCGTCATCCAGTGGATGATGAACAACGCCTGGCCCTCGCTTATCTGGCACCTTTACGATTATTATCTACGGCCGGCAGGCGGCTATTTCGGCGCCAAAAAGGCCTGCGAGCCGCTGCACATCCAATACTCCTACGACGACCGCTCGGTCGTAATTGTCAACAGCTACCTGCGCGCGTTCGAGGGGCTGAAGGCGACCGCGCAAATCTACAACCTCGACATGGCCGAGAAGTTCTCTCGTCAAATCACCGCGGATGCCCCCGCCGACAGCAGCCAGCGCCTGTTCGAGCTTCCTGAGCCATCCGGCTTGTCGTCCACCTACTTTGTCAAACTCACCCTCGAAGACGCCTCAGGCAAACCCCTCAGCTCGAACTTCTATTGGCTCTCCACCCAGCCCGATACCCTCGGCAAACCCAGGCCAGGCTCCTCCTGGTATTACACACCGACCAAACAGTTCGCCGACTTCACCGCCTTGAACTCGCTCCCGGCGGTCAAGGTGAAGCTTTCCGCCACTTCCGCGCGGGATGGCCGGGACGAGGTGACTCGCGTGACCCTTCAGAATCCGAGCAAATCCCTCGCCTTCTTCATTCGCCTCAAAGTCGATCGCGGTGAAGACGGGCCGGAGATTTTGCCGGTGCTCTGGCAGGACAACTACATCTCGCTGCTCCCGGGTGAGAGGCGCGAGGTCTCAGCCCGCTATGCCCCGCGGTTGCTGCGCGGGGCCCAGCCAACGGTCGAGATCGAAGGATGGAACGTCCGCCACCAGGCGGCAGGCGCGGCCATGTAGTCCCGGCCCCACACCCAGCCGGCCGGACACGCCTGTCGGCTCGGGTCAAATCATTGGTTCAGGATGGCCCGCCCGGCCTTTGGACCGCAGCGACTGGAGGAAGCGCAGTCCAACGTCCATGCGAACGAACGTCCAGAGCGTGCCGATAATCAGCAGCAGTGCGCCGCCTGCCAACCAGCGGTTGTAACCCTCGGTGGCGAAGATTCCCCCCCTGCCGACAATCGGCATCGTCGGCGGGTCGAATGGCAGGCCGTACTTCCGCGCCAGCATCTGGATATTGAGCAGGTTGATCACCACTCCGTGCTCCTGCCGGATGAAGCTGGCCATGATCGAGTCCCTTTCCAGCGCGCCGGGCGGCACCACGCGGTTAATTCCCGGTTTAAAGCTATGCTTGCCCCTCAACCCTCCCAACGAGGTTGCCAGCCCACCCACGTTGACAAGCACCTTCATCTCCCGTCCCTGGGCCCGGCGGCTGTAGGTCTCCATGTGCAGACGGACGCTCTCGGCGTTATCTTTGGGCGCAATGAAAGGCAGGCCAGAGGAGGCAATCGCGTTGGTTATAATCCGGATAGCCTGGCGGCTCATGCCCAATCCTCGGTCCTCGATCCCACCAACCGACACCGCGACCGATCGCGTGTGAATCAGCCCGGCCTCGTAGAGCGTCTTCTCCATGTCTAACCAGAGGAAGTTCGTGAAGTTGGCCCCCCACGATGAGGACGAAGCGCTTGTAACGAGGATCGGCTGCAGATTAAGGGTTTCAATGGCCGCCAGAACATTGATGTTCATCGCCGGAAACGAGCCGGTGCACTGGACGGCGATCATGTCGCCCGGGCGAACGCCGCACTCTTTGAGCTGGCCGACCACCACGGCCGCGAAGTTGGGGTTAATCGTCGTTCGCTTCGCCGCCAAGTCGCCCACGTCGCTGGTCACGAGACTGGCCCCCACGCCCACCAAGCCGGTCTGTGCGGGGTCGGTCTCCGGGTCGATAGGCGTGTCGCGGCGCAAGCGTTCGGCCTTGACCGCCGCAAAGCACTTCTCGGCGAGGCGGGCCGCGGCGATCTTCTGCGCGTAGTACGGCTGCAGGATTCGCGCCTTGAACCGTTCCACCACGAACAAGCTGCCCAGCGCCATCAGGCAGAGCAGAACCATCACTCTGCGCGAGACGTCACTGGGCCGCCAATAAATACGTTTCATTTGAGAAGTTCTCCTCCCACGACCAGAATCAGGATTAGTCGGACCGTCACTGCGGCAGTGAGCAGGGCGGTCAGTGTCTCCAGCAGACCCTGCCGGTCAATCCAGATCGCAATCAGACCCGGGATGATGTAGCCGATAACGTGCATTTCCGCCAGCGGCCCGCTGCTGACATTGCCCAAGACACTGCGGACCGCGGCGTCGAATAAAAAACCAACGAGGATCATCAGAACCGTCCGGCGCCGGCCGTAGATGATCGTTACGGTGGCAATCAATCGCACCACCAAAAATGTAGCCAGGCTCAAGGTCAGCGTGATGAGGACACTGATCGGTTCATTGACCGACAAGGCGACGTAGCCGGGGACCACCATCCCGCCCGCCGCCAGGCCGAACAGTTCCGTAAACAGCAGGCTTAGCGCCAGCCCCAGTCCGATCGATAGCTCGGGAAGTCCAATCATAGCGTTCTCTTAAGGGGTTGTCGCTCGCTCCGCGAGCGTGCTGCGGTTCCGAAAGAACCGGACGATATCGAGACCGCCGCCACCGATGTTGGCCATTCCCATCACCAGGGCGCTGCGCCCGGCCAGATCGACGCAGGTCTCGAAAATTTCCTCGCTCCGCCGATCTTCGGCGAAGACGATCTTCTGTGCGTCGAGCCCCGCCGCAACAGCGGTACGGGCGAACAAATAGGTTCCCGTGCCAATCAGCACATAATGGTGGGCCGGCGTCCAGCTCACACAGGCCCGGCCCAGTTGACGGGAGCGATCGGGGCGGTCGGCGCGGCAGTTGAACAGGGCAATGCGCTTCTCGACGCCGGCGTACTTGGCAACAGTCATCTCCCAAATCCGCTGGGTTGATTCCGGATCATTTGCGGCGAACCCGTTCACGAACACAAGCTGCCGGCCGAAAAACTGCACCTCGTGCTCGGTCAGCACTCCGGGGTCTGGCCGTGCCCCCCACATCCCCTCCAAGGCAGTCTGACGCCCCACGCCCAGGTCGGCGCAGACCCGCAGCGCCAGCGCCACATTCTCCGCATGCTCCACGTAACTGAAGCCCGCCAACTCTTGCTCCGTCACCGCCTCCACCTCGGATTCGCCTACCGCGATCAGCTTGCTTCCGCGATCCGCCGCGCACTGGCGAAAGATCTCCAGGTGCCGGCGTTCGGCCGTATAAAGCTTTCCCTGGCGTGGTATCATCCCTGCCAAGGCCTTGGCCACATCCCCCTCCTCGGGACCCATCACATCGAGATGATCGGCCCGCGCGTTCGTGATGACGCCGCAGGTCGCCCGCACCAGTTGCCATTCACTCAGCCACTGCAGGAATGGACGCAACGCCATGCATTCGATCACCAGCGCCTCGGCCCCGTAGGCCAGCGCTGTCTGCACAATGCGCACCTGCTCAATGACATGCGGCCCCGCGGGCCGGAAGATGGGATACTCCGTTCCGTCAGGCAGGATCATTCGGGCGAGCGTCCCAGTGGTCTTGGCGCACGTCCCTCGGCCTCCCGCGCGCAGGCCAGCCGCGATGAGTCGCGTCACACTGGATTTCCCGCGAGTCCCGTTGACGTGAATGCGCACGGGGATTCGTCGAAGGCGCCTTTGGTGAAACCACCATTCCGCCATGCCCGAACCGACCAACGCCAGCACCACCGCCAGTAGCACCCACGCGCTGCTGTTCATAACCTCTACTTAGTACCATTGTGCTCCGCGGGCTTCGCCTGCGATCAAATAATGGAATTTCTCTTTTGACCACTAACCTTGGGAGAGACTCACAGTTTTCGCCCCGCAAGTCAAGCCGGATTCTGCTCTCCCGGGCAATCGGCTATCTCGACTGGAGCCGATCACTCCCACTCTTCCTCCTGGAACAACTCGGCGATGGGAACGCTTCATCTGGCGGCGGAGAACCATCCCGATTAAACTCAGTTCGTATGATTACCGAAACCGAGCCGCTTGCGCCAGGTTCCGGAATGCCTGCAAATTCATCGGGCGTCGCGGCCCGTCAGGAAACCAGCCAATTAAGGACGGCTTTCTGAGCGTGGAGGCGGTTTTCCGCCTGGTCGAAGATGGTTTGGGCGTTGGCCTCGAAGGTTTCCTCATCAATTTCCTTGCCGCGGTAGGCGGGCAGGCAATGCAGGACCAGGGCGCCCGGTTTGGCCAGGCGCACGACTGAGGCGTTTATCTGGTATCCCTGCATCTGGCGGATGCGCTCGGCGGATTCTGCCTCCTTGCCCATCGAGACCCAGACA
>JBJKSV010000457.1:0-3426 GCA_046703605.1 Limisphaerales bacterium | reverse complement strand
CGCGCGCGCGGAGCAACTCAAGGCCGCCATTGAGGATAGCCGAATCCTCGTTATTGGCGCAGCCGGCTCCATTGGTTCGGCCTTTGTCCAGGTGCTTTCAGGCTACCGGCCCGCCGCCCTCCACCTGGTGGATTTGAGTGAGAACAGCCTCGTCAGCCTTGTGCGCGAACTTCGCGCCAGCGGCGCCCCTTTGCCGTCGGAATTCGCTACCTACGCTATCGGATTTGACGAACCGGAATTCGAGGCCTTTCTCAAGGCCCAGGTTCCCTTCGATTACATCCTGAATTTTGCCGCGCTCAAACATGTCCGTTCGGAGCGGGACCCGTTCACGGCAATGCGCCTGCTGCGGGTTAATGTCCTGGCAAATCACCATTTCTTGGAGCGCCTGGCTGCCCGGCCACCGCAGAAGTATTTCTGTGTCTCCTCCGACAAGGCGGTGAACCCTGCCAGTCTCATGGGCGCCTCCAAGTCTTTCATGGAGCGTGTCGGTTTGGCCCACGCCGCGAGGGTCCCTTTCAGCAGCGCACGCTTTGCCAACGTCGCCTTTTCCCAAGGCAGCCTGCTCCAAAGTTTTTGTCAGCGCCTTGACAACCGCCAGCCTCTGGCCGGACCCAATGATGTGCGCCGCTATTTCATCTCCCATGCCGAGGCCGGTGAACTCTGCCTTTTGTCGTGCTTTCTCGCAGAGAACGGCGAGATCTTCACCCCTGAGATGAATCCGGAAAAGGACTTGAAGGGCTTTGCCGAAATCGCCTCCATCCTCCTTCGCGAGCGGGGTTTGACACCCGTCTTCTGCGATTCGGAGGCGGACGCGATAGCTCGCGCCCAAACGCGCAATGGCAACCACGCGCAGTGGCCCTGCTTCTTCGCCCCATCCAACACGCCGGGCGAAAAGCCTTTCGAGGAATTCCACGCGCGGGACGAGCGCGTCCTCCAAGGGCGTCTTCCTGGTGTTTCGATTGTAGAGCGGCCCCGCACGACTGCTCTTGCCCCGCTTGAAGACGCCCTGGCTCGTCTTCAAGCATTGCGCCGGCAAGGAACCTGGTCTCTGGACAACCTCCTGGGCTTGGTGCAAGGCGTTGTGCCGGAGTTTCGCCATGTCGAGGGCCGCGCGATTCTGGATCAGAAACTTTGATGCGCTCAAGTTCTGAATGAACCCCCATCCCCTCAACCAATCTCGGGTTCGCCAACTCCTGGCGGCGGCGCGCAAAACCCGTGTGCTGGTGGTCGGGGATGTCATGCTGGATCAGTTCGTCTGGGGAACGGTAAGCCGCATCTCGCCAGAGGCGCCCGTACCTGTCCTCAATTTCCAGCGCGAGAGCCTCATGCCCGGCGGCGCGGCTAACGTCGCCCGAAACCTGGCCGCCCTCCAGGCGCAAACAGAGATATTTGGCGTTGTGGGACGCGACCTGCCAGCCCGTCAGATCCGCTCCCTGCTGCAGGAACAGAAAGTGGGTTGCGCTGGACTGCTTGGCAACCGCGCCCGGCAAACAAGCGTTAAGACTCGCGTGGTGGCTCACCAACAGCAAGTCGTGCGCATCGACCGCGAAACCAATGACGGCCTCAGCCCCGTCTTGACTCGCCAGCTTTTGGCCCGGCTCCAGCCTTTGCTCCCGGACTCGGCGGCCATCGTGGTCGGCGACTATGGAAAGGGGGCGGTCACCCAACCGCTGCTCGAGGCCCTCAAGAGGCTCTGCTCCAGCCGGGCCATCTGGCTGAGTCTGGACCCCAAACCGGTCCATCACTTGAACCTGACAGGCCTTTCTCTCATCACGCCCAACCGCAAAGAGACCTTTGAATTGGCAAACCTGCCGGATGAGACTTTTAATGCCAATCCTTTGGCGGATGCCAATCTCATGCGGGCTGCCGGTTTTATTCTCCAGGAGTACAGGCCCGCCCTCCTTCTGGTGACCTTGGGCGAGTTAGGCATGGTCCTGTGCCAACATCGGCAGGAACCCATCCACATCCCGACCGTAGCCAAGGAGGTTTTTGATGTCTCAGGCGCCGGAGACACCGTTATCGCCACCTTTACCCTTGCCATCGCCGCTGGCGCCTCTCCGCTGGAAGCCGCTCTTTTCTCAAACCATGCCGCCGGCATCGTGGTCAGCAAAATCGGTACGGCCACTGTTACGCCGGAAGAGTTGCTACAAAGTTTCAACCATGCTTAGATATGAACACCGCCAATAACAAACTCTCCTTAATCGATTCCCAACCCGCCACCCCGGCCTCCCGATCGGCGCGCCCCCGGCTCGATGTCCGAGCCGCCCAAGCGCCCGGCCGCGATCTCCCGGCTCTCAAGCGCATCGCTGTCGTCGGCATGGGCTACGTCGGTCTTCCCCTGGCGCTCCAATTCGCCCGCTCCGGTGTGACGGTGCTCGGCCTGGATATCGACACGACCAAGGTGGACGCCATCAACCAGGGAAAAAGCTATATTAGGCACATCTCCTCCGACGCCGTCTCCAAGCTCCGAAAGGCAAACAAATTCTCCGCCTCGTCCGATTTCTCGCTCGTCGAGGGTGTCGGAGCGGTGATTATCTGTGTGCCGACGCCGCTCAACAAAAACCGGGAACCGGACATCTCCTTCATCCTGAGCACGGGCAAGAGCCTGGCGCCCCATCTTCGCAAAGGGGTGCTCGTCGTCCTCGAGTCCACTACCTATCCCGGCACGACCGACGAAGACCTCCGGCAGGTGCTGGAAGAGGGGTCGGGCCTGAAGGCGGGCACCGACTTCCATTTGGCCTTTTCCCCGGAACGCGAGGACCCGGGCAACCCCGACAGCAAAGTCGCCTCAATCCCGAAGGTTATCGGGGGATTGACACCCGCTTGCCTCGAACGGGCCAACCAACTCTACGCAAACGCCATCAAGACCATCGTTCCAGTCTCTTCCTGTCGCGCGGCAGAGGCCACCAAACTCCTCGAGAATACCTTCCGCGGCGTGAACATCGCCCTGGTCAACGAGTTGAAGACCGTCTATAGCGCCATGGGCATCGACATTTGGGAAGTCATCAGCGCCGCCAAAACCAAGCCTTTCGGTTTCATGCCATTTTATCCGGGTCCGGGCTTGGGGGGCCATTGTATTCCCATCGATCCCTTTTATCTCACTTGGAAGGCACGCGAGTACGGACAGCATACCCGCTTCATTGAACTAGCGGGCGAGATCAACACCTCCATGCCCGAATATGTCGTCCACCGGGTCGCCGCCGCCCTTAACGCGCATCGCAAGGCCATCAACGGCTCCAACATCCTTCTGCTGGGCGTCGCCTACAAGCCCAATGTGGATGACGACCGCGAATCGCCCAGCTATGTCTTAATGGACATGCTCAAGGCCCTGGGCGCCAGCGTCTCTTACTACGATCCTTATGTTCCAGTGATTCGCCCCACTCGAGAGCATCCTTCCTGGGCCGGCACTCAATCGATCTCCTGGAG
>JBJKSV010000456.1:0-4070 GCA_046703605.1 Limisphaerales bacterium | reverse complement strand
GCCAATGATTTTGCCACCGAACTTTATGACAAAGAACCCGCCCGCCCGGAAAACCTCCAGGAGTTTGCCAAGGCAAAGGGGCTGACCGTCAAGGAAACCCCTCCCTTCACTCAGAGCGAGGGGCCGACCAACCTCGATGTCGGTTCCGCCTTCACATCGGCCGCGTTTTCGCTTACGCCAACCAATGACCCCATCGCTGGACCGCTGCCGGGTCAAAACGCCCTGTACGTGATTGCTTATGGCAAACGGATTCCGAGCGAGATCCCCAAGTTCGAGACCATCCACGAGAAGGTCGTCGCCGATTACAAACACGAGCAAGCCGTCAGGCTCGCCCGAACCGCCGGAGAAATGGCCTACAGCGAGCTCACCAACTCCATCGCCAAGGGCAAATCATTCTCCGACGCGGTCAAGCAGGCCGGCCTTAAACCCGTCGAAATCCCGCCCTTCTCGATTTCCACCCGCTCATTGCCTGAGTTGGAGGGGCGCGCCAGCCTCGGCTTGGTCAAGGAGACTGCCTTTGGCCTCAAACCAGGCAAGTTGAGCCGCCTGGAGCCAACCAGCGAGGGCGGCTTTATCCTTTACGTCAAAGAGAAGCTGCCGGTGAATCAAGCTGAGATGGAAGCGGCCATGCCGACCTTCCTTCGCCATCTGCGCCAGACCCGCCAGGACGACGCCTTCAACGAATGGTTCCGCAAACAGGCCACCGTCGGCTTGCGCGATACCCCCGTCTTCCAGCAGAAATCTGCTCCAGGGAACGGCGGCGCGGCGGGTCAGTCCTGACGAGTTCACTCCTGCACTCCGGGAACCGTTAGTGGAGAATCGCCCAGCGGCATTCCCCATGGGGCTTAGCCATTTTCGGGCTTCCATTGACAATGCCAAATTCTCGATGTCTGGTGCCCAACCCACAATGAGATCGCGCCTTCTCACGCGCAAAAGCAGGCTCTAAGGCCCCGCCTCGCTAAAGTTCTTAGGCTTTGTCAGTAATTTAAGCGGTTTCGGGCCAGGTCGGAGCGGCGAGCTTCCTCGACCCACGCGGGGTCGCCGTAGAGGCCGGCCTGGCGAGTGTCGAATTGGCGAAAGCCGAGCGCGAAGGCCGGCGAGCCGGGCTTGAGCCGGAAATCGTGTTTGGCCGGATCGGCGAACTCCGGGTCGGCGATGCGCGAGTGCGGGTCCAGGCCCAGGGCCTGCCATTGCGCGAAGGAGCGGTGGTAAAACTGAAGCCTATCCGCCTCTTGCGTGTCCCAATAAAGGTTGTAATCCCAGTGGCCAGGCGACTCTTTGGCGGCGAGGCGTTGATTGAGGGAACGTTCGCCATAAGGGACGAGCAGTTGGCCTTGGGTGAGATAGACGATGTTGTTGCGGAAGGTGTTGGGGCGTTTTGCCGAATAGGGCCAGAGGGCCTGGTTCGCGGAGAGGGCAAAGATGTTGTTGCGAATAACGTGGTCATGGCCGCCGTTGTTGAACATCAAGCCGCCGCTCTCGGTGTTATAGACCAGGTTGCTTTCCACGAGGTAATCGCCGCAGTGCGCATCGAGGTAAATGCCCCAGCCGAAGTCTGGCGTGGAGTAGGGCCAGATGTCGTGCAGGACGTTGTTGCGGATGACGCTGCCGGGGGAGACTCCAAGGCAATAGATCAGGCCGGCATCGCTCAGCACACCCTGGACGAGATTGTGGACGCGGTTGAACTCGACGATGTTGTTTGAGGTCCGATTCGGCTCCAGGCCCCAATTCCAGCCGACGCTGATGCCGGTGTAGTAAAGATCGTGAATATCATTATGAGAAATCCGGTTCCCACTGCTCTGGGCAATCCAGATGCCCACCGCGCCCGCGTAAACCCGCCCGCCATCGAAGATATGGTTGTTGTCCACCAGCGTCCGGCTCGTCTCGGCGACATCCAACTTCGCGGCGTGCTCTTCACCTACCCGAATGCCGCCCGCCCCCAAATCGAAGAGGCGATTGTGCTGGATGCGGCAATCCTTGCAGCCGCGCCGGAACCATAGAGCGTAAGTGCCGATATGGGCGACCTCGCAGTCTTCGATGGCGCAATGCAACGCCCCGTCAGCGGTAATGGTGGCCGGAACCTCAACAGCCGCCTGGGTGCTGCTGTTGCCCTTGGGGTTGAGCACCCAGCCTGCGTCGTGGAAGGCCAAACCCTTTAAGCTCACATATCTCACGAACCGGCCATGATCAGGATCGCCGGCCAACTCGACGAAACTTGTGAGCCGGGGCGCGATAACCTCTGTGTGCCCCAGTCGCTCGCCCGGCATCGGCCAATAGGTCAGGACGCCTGTTTGGCGGTTAAGATACCATTCGCCCGGCGTGTCAAGCAGTTCGCGCGCATTCTCCACGTAGTAACGCTGGTGCGGCTCCCAGTATCCCAAGCCCCACCATTCTTTCAATGGCGCCGCAAACTCCACAATGTGGGAGCTCATATCGACAGATTTGAGCGGGTGAATGGAAGTCTCCCACGAATGCATCAGGACGATATCGACATCGTTGAGCCGTTTCCAGGAGGAGATGTCTCCTGGAGCAAATTCGAATCGGTCACGCGCAAACGGTTTGGCGTTCGGAACGGGCGGGCCTGGAATGAGCCGCGCGATGCGGAAATAACCTGAATTCGGCGCGCGGGCCAGGGGGCGCCGCTGCCCGTTGACGAACAATTGGCGGAAGCACCACGCGCCCGCTTTGACCTCCGGAATGGTCGTTTCCCAAAGGTTCTTTACCTGGTGAAAGCCGCGGATAACGCGTCCGCCGGAGAATACCGGCTTTTCCTTCTTATAGGCCGCATACGCCACTGGCGCATGTGCTGTGCCGGAATCCCGCGCTTCCAGCACGAAGGCCGCCGACATGAAATAGACTCCGCCTCGCACCTGCACCCGCACGGGGCGGTCTCCAATCCGCGCCCGCTCGGCGCGAATCCGGTCGCGCGCCCCGGCCAATGAGGCCAGCGGGCCGTCGCTGCTCGTCTGATTGGGGGCCGGCAGTCGCCCGGACCAAGCGTCGTTACCGTTCGTCGAAACATACAAGATGACCGGCCCGGGGAGGGTGGCCGCGGCAGCCACCGTAATTAGGGCGGTTTCAAGCAGTGCCGCAGACAGGAAAAGAACATGAGCCCTTCGCATCATGCCGCATCTTAACCGACAGCCCCCCTGACAGACAGCCTAAAGGGGGGCAAACCCTCCAGCGATCTGGCGCTCAGACGACTTGTTCCTTGCGAGCGGCAATTGAGAATTGAGAATTAAGAATTGAGAATTTCAAATTGAGTCCCGGCTTGCAGGCTGTCCGAGGGGGGGCATCGGTTCAATTTCGCAGTGGAGATGGGTCGCCATCAATTTACAATTTGCAATTCCTAATTCTCAATTCTCAATTAATGGTTCCGATGGCGCCATTACGAACGGGACCTGCGCTGCCTATCGGAGCGACCCGAACCGGTATGGGAGACTGTCCGGCCCAGGATCGACGTGAAAGCTCTCCGGCTCTCGCACCAGGGGGATCGAGCCGCCGCGATACCATTGCCGGGCCATGAGGAGCAAGAAAATAGCGGCCAAGACGACCAAGCCGCGCCTGGCGAAGCCGGAGTACTCCCCAAACTCCGGGAGAGCAGGCAGGCGGAATGTGAGCCTCCGGCGCTTGGCAAGACTCGCCTGTGGCGGCTGAAAAGCTTCGGCCTCCGCCAGGAGCGCCGGCCAGTTAAGCCGAGGGTAGTTCTGGAATGTCAAGCGGTAATAGAAGGAATCGCAGCCATGCCGGGCGCAATCGCCAAGCCGGAGCCGGCCCAGCTTGGCGGTTGCGTAGAGCGCCGATGGCGGCTGAGAGAGGGCAAAGAGTTCTTGGCCTGAAACACGGATACCGCAAAGCACGCACTCCGCGCGGACTGAGCTTTGCCACACGGCCTGGACTTGCGCTGGTCCAAGGCCGGTGGCGGCGAGCGCCTGGTCCAGGCTGCGGCAGAAGCGCTCGAGACGGAGGAGATGTTGCTGGTGGATGGTTGGCGATTCAGGGTCCATTGTGATCAGAAGGGCGAAGCGGACTTTTGATCCTCGCCGGGAATGTACCACATCCAGTTGCGC
>JBJKSV010000455.1:0-6208 GCA_046703605.1 Limisphaerales bacterium | reverse complement strand
CGGCCTTCGCGCTGCCGGCGCCGCCGGTGTTCCAGGCTCTTAGCCTCTCCAACAACACACTGAACTTGACTTGGGCCACAGTCTCCGGAGGAACCTACCAGTTGCAGTACACCTCCGCCCTAAGCTCGACCAATTGGACCAATCTGGGCAGCCCGCTCACCGCTACCGGCTCAACCCTCACCGCCACAACCCCTGTGGCCACCGGTTCGCCGCGCTTTTATCGCGTCGTCCGAAACCTGTAACTGGGGATCCAGCCCGCGGGGCGACGATGCGGTAGAACCGGCAGCTCGACCCTGGTTCCAGGACGACCCTGAGGTCCGAGCCCGTTTGCTTGCCGCTGAACCTGCCGGCGCTCTGCCAGTGAACCAGATTGGTCGAGGTCTGAAGCAGGCATTCGCGCCCTTCGTAGCCGGTAAACCGCAGATGCATCGTGGCCGCGCGCCTGACGCCAAGGAGGGCCGGCGCCGGACCACCCGAGACGCCCACGCCACCTTTCTCGGCGACAGAACCTCCGTCGGTGGAGATGACCCCCAGCGAAGGCGCCGGTGGTTTCCTCAGCCAGCCCTGGCAGACGTAACTCGCGCCCAATGCCGCGCCGCTGACCTTGTAATTGCCACGCGCGGTTGACAGGGAATAGCGGGATGAATTGTCCAGGGCATCCCTCCTCAAATTCTGCTGGATCGCCCTCACGTAGTTTCTGCCGACCTCGCGAAGGATCGCCACATGGCCTAACCCGCCGGAGCCTCCTTTGAAGCATAGGATGTCGCCCAACTCGAGCGCCGCGGTCCCGCCGTTGCCGAATGGCTCCAGCCCAAAGGCGGATTGACCTCCGGAGTGAAAGTGCTCTAATGACGATATGCTGGCGGCCAAACTCGGCTCAAACCTCTTTGCCCGTCAATACCCGACGCACAACGCGATGGCCGACGCAATCTCCTCGACCTGTTCTATTGTGATCTGGCGGCCGCATTGCCGCGCGGCACAAGATTGCTCGCCCTGACCCCGACGGAGCGTAACGACGCTCACCATTTCTGTCGTGTTGTGCGGGGAAATCGCATAGTTCATCCGCGCTATGCGACAGACCACCCGCAAGGGTGAGAAGCTCGATTACCCCGGCGTCACCAATGGCACGCGCTGGGTTTCACTTTGTCGGCCGGCCTGGGTCCTGGCATTGACCGGAGGCGAGTTTTCGTGTAGAGTTCGTGTATGTCAAAGAGCATCACGATAGACGATCCCGCCTACGATTTGCTCCGGTCGTTGAAGCGGGGACCGCGAGACTCCTTTACCAAGGTCATCCTCCGTCATGTTAATCGGCCCGCCGAGACCGCCGGAGAGCTTGTGGACCGGATGAAAGACATGCCCCCGCCCGAACTGGATCCGGACGTCCTTGACCGCATAATCCGGGAACGCGGACGGCGCTCCGCAGGCCGCAAGTGATAGCGGACACGACATTTTTGGCTCACTGGGCCAACGAGCAGCGGACAGGCATCGTTGGTCCTGCCGGCATTTGGTTCTCCCGGAACCGATCGAGGAGCATCCGCACCACCGTTGTCAGCCTCTCCGAGGTCGCCGTCTCCTTTCCGACCTCGGACGCCGCCTGGGAGTTTTTCAAGCACTGGACAGCCTATCGCCTGCATGACGGCGTTGCCAAGGCTGCCGCGGACCTGGACAGGGAGCTTATTCGGGCGGGGGCGCGTCTTGGAGAAAACGACAATTGGATCGCCGGCTTCTGCCGCTACTATCGCCAAGGGATTGTGTCTCGCGATGCAGCTTTCGATCGCGTTCCGGGGCTGCGGCGCATTGCTTACTGAGAGATCACAGCGTGCCGGGGTCGAGCGGTTCGACTGGGCCCTCGCGCAGGGCCTCCGCCACAAAGGCGTCCAGCTTCGGACGGCCTCGGGTGTCCTCGATGATGCGCTCCCATGCCGCGTCTCCAGTTTGCTGTTCGAGGAAACGCGCGAAATCCACGACTTCCAGCGCCTTCTCTTCCGGCAGCGCGTCCACAATCTCAATGAGTCTTTCGCGAAGCGCGGTCATCTGAAGATGCTATGGCCATACACTGGCCGGGTCAAGGTGGCGCACAGCCGCCCGCCATCCGTCGTGGCACCCGTCGCGCGCTATCTCTCCCCCAGCCGGTAAAACATGCTCTCCGATGAGGGGGCGTTGGTTATCACGTAGGAGGCGCCTGAGATCGCGGGTGGATCAGTAAGGAACTCCCAATTCGTCGAGGTGAGGCTCGGCACGGACTCAACCATGTAGCCGGCCGCCGTGGCGGGCCAGCTCAGGACCACATTCGTTCCCACCGACTGGGCTTCCAGGCGCGGTTGTTGGAGGCTGTAGAAACGGATGTTGTCAACCTGGAGCGTGCAGTTCGTCGAGGTACCGCCCATCAGCCCAAGGAAGAGTTCGTTGGTGGTGCCCGACCACGGGGTAACGTCGATCAGCCGGCTGGAGGAGACGGTGTTTGTGGGCACATATTGCGCCTGGATTGAGAACAGGTTGTTGGTGCCGATGCCGCACACGACAACGTCTTGAGCCGAGTCACCAGTCACTTCGAAATCGAAGGCCATGGCGGTCGCGTCCGAAGGAAAGGCCAACGGCACCCAGGCCATGGCTTGCCTGCCGCCCGCATCCATGCGGTGCGGCTGGGGCTGAGGCGTCGTCTGGAGGGTCAGTTGGAGGGCCGCGGAATCCCACAGGTTCACGAGCCCCTGTTCGCCCTGCGATGCAAGGTTTCCAACGTAATTAAATCCGCTGGAAGCCCAGTCGGCGGCGGCGCCCGCAGTAGCCTCCACCTGCGCTACGACCTGCCCCGCCGCTTGAACCGCGCCGACCGCGCCCTGAACAATCGCGTCCGGGAAATGGCCGAGGATGGGCGCCGTGACCTGGAAGACCTCCTCAGGCGGAAGCTGGACGAGCGCCAGTTCGTCCGAGGACGCGGGGTCCTGGTGGTAGGCGTCACCCGGCGAGAGAACGCTGGTGGGCGGCGGGAAGGCATGCGGCTGGCCGCTCGCCAGGGCGTATTCGTAACTGCGCTGAAAGCCAAGCAAACAACCACTGGGGTTGCCGACGGTCATTTCGTACCAGTCGCACGCGTAGGCGTGCCTTCCGGTCACATCGAGGGACGAGGGCCCCTTCTGCAAGGCCACGTTCACCGCTTCCGGGTGGTAGTAGCCAAATTCCGAGACGTAATTATCGACCCAATCCACTTGAACTGGAATTGGCGACTTATAGCCCAGCAATCCCCCGGCGGGTGGGCTGGCAAGGGGAACACCCGCGTCGGCGAAGGTTACCGTCAGCCCGTCGAAGACCCACTCCAGCGCTCCAGAGGGCGCGAAGGCCGCCTCGGCCTCGTCCAGCAGGGTTGCTAGAATGGGCGCCGACCTCCACGGCGTCGCGGAGACGGTTTGTTCTGCCGTCCTGTCGCCGTGCAGATAGTTGATGGCGGCGGCGTTGACGAGGGTGCCGAGGCTGTGGCCGATGAAGTGAAGCGGCTGCGAGTAATCCGGACCGAGCACCGTCTGCAGCGACTGGCCCAGGAGAACTCCTTCGGCGGGCGTGTACTCCTCCACCAAGGGAACGAGGACGGCCTTTGGCGACTCGGCCGCGTAGCGCCAATCCCAAGCCAGGATGTTCGCGCTCACCCCCTTCGCGGCCATGTCCGAAGCTATCGTCGAAGCCATCTTCGTTGCCCAAACCGTCGGATCGCTGTTCCACCCGTGCGTCATAACGATCGTCATCAGATCGGGCGAGGGCGCGCGCGTCGGATCAATCTGGACGAATCCCGCCCCGTCGAAGATCTCGAGCTGTTCCCCCAGCAAGCCAACGGGCGGGAAGGCAAAGGCTGGTGCCTGGCGGCTGGTCTGCTGCACTTGGGGTGGCAGCGGCAATGCCGCCAACTGGAAATCCTGCTCCGCTGTGGCGCCGCTCAGGGTCAGGGCGCGGGCGGACGATTGGTGGCCCGCCAACGACGCCGAGAGCACATAGATGCCCGCGCCCAACGCCGGAAAATTGTAGCCGCCGGACGAATCGGTTGTGGCCTGCGCAACGGGCGTTGAACCGACCGTGGCCGACACCGTCGCCCCCGCCAGCGGCGCGCCGCCGGGGTCTGTCACCCGCCCGTGCAAGGTTACCACACCCGGCTCCGTCGCGATCTGCTGAAAATAGCTCACCTGGGCGCTCGTTACCGCCGCTCTGCTCAACCCGTCCGGCCACTCGAAGAATTGGTAACCGACGACGGGGCTGACCAGCGGCGTGTTCGTGCTCGTCCCGCCACTTTCGAAGAATTGGTAGCCGACGATGGGCGACATTGCTGGGGCGCCGTCGTGAAATTGGTAGGCCACGACCGGCGAGACGATGGGCGCCGTCTCGCCCAGCAGTGGAAGCGCCATCACGAAAGGGGCAGCCAGGGATATGAACAGGAGGGAACGGAGAAAACAGAGATTTCCCCCTCCGTTGCCTCGGTTGGCTCCTGTTGAATTTCCCCGTGGCGTGGTCATAAGTTGGCTCCTGGAAGGTAAAGGGGCAGGAAGGGATATGAACAGGAGGGAACGGAGAAAACAGAGATTTCCCCCTCCGTTTCCTCGGTTGCCTCCTGTTGAATTTCCCCGTCTCAGGCTCATAACTTGGCTCCTCGAAGGGAATGTGAACAGGAGAGCACGGAGAAAGCAGAGATTTCCCCCTCCGTTTCCTCGGTTGCCTCCAGTTGAATTTCCCCGTCTCGGGCTCATAAGTTGGCTCCTGGAAGGGAATGTGAACAGGAGAGCACGGAGAAAACAGAGATTTCCCCCTCCGTTTCCTCGGTTGCCTCCTGTTGAATTTCCCCGTCTCGGGCTCATAAGTTGGCTCCTGGAAGGGATATGAACAGGAGGGAACGGAGAAAACAGAGATTTCCCCCTCCGTTTCCTCTGTTACCTCCTGTTGACTTTTCTCGTGTCAGACTCATGAGTTGGCTCCTGGAAGGATCAGCCGCCTGACGCCATCTGTGACCTTCATCTCGTGAAAATTGACAAGGAGGCCCAGCGGCACGTCCAGCAGCTTCATGTAGCTCAAAAGCTGCGCCTTATGGATCGGCAGGACCTTCTCAACCGCCTTGGCCTCCACGAGCACGCATCGTTCGACCAATACGTCGAACCGCAACGGTTCCTCACGCGTAAATCCCTTGTACTCGACCAGCACCAGTTTCTGGCTGGTACAGGCCAAGCCTCGTAGCCCGAGCTCTTTGAGCAGGCACCATTCATAGATGGACTCGATCAGTCCCGGCCCCTTGTCCCGATGCACCTCAATGGCCGCCGCAATGATCGTCTCAGTCAGCCCGCTGGCTTTTTGGAATAAGGGATGCATTTGTATGGCATGTGAACAGGAGGGAACGGAGATAACAGAGGGTGGGACGGAATGTGAACAGGAGGGAACGGAGAAAACAGAGATTTCCCCCTCCGTTTCCCCGGTTGGCTCCTGTTGAATTTCGCCGTCTCACACTCGTAAGTTTGCTCCTGGGAGGATCAGCCGCCTGATGCCATCGGTGGCTTTCGTCTCGTGAAAATTGACAAGTGGAACGTTAACAGGAGAGAACACAGATAACAGAGCTTTGTTTCTCTGTTTCCTCTGTTTCCATCTGTTCATCCTCTGGGAGGCTGCGATTGGCATGACGCGCCTATTTGGTTGGGATTGAATACCTCTTTCCAGACGGCGTGATGTAGGTCACCCGCTGCGGCTGGCCTGGCGCCGCGGTGATCTGCATCTTCGTAAACCTCTCGCCGCTGGTCGTAAGCCCTGTTTTTGCGTAAGAATCAGATCGCGCCTTCCGGTCAGCGGCGCCTTGTGCGCTGCCCACCGCCGTCACCACCTGCGCGTAAATCCGGCCTCCGCCGGGCGGCAGGTTCAGGCTGATTGTGGCGGTGCTTGAAGCCAGCGTCCCGGCGCTATTCACGCCGCTCGCCAGCACCTGCGGCAAATCCTCCGGCCACGCAAAAACCGAAATCGGCGAGTTCAGCGGCACGTTCGAGCACTGCACGACCACCGGCACCGGATTGATCGTCCCCGCGGGTATTACCACATCCGGCATAGTGGGCAGCCCTTGCGGATTGGACGGAACGTTCACTCCCGCAATGCTCGTGATTGAGACCTGCGCGCCCCCTCCCTGGCCGGGGAAGATGATCGGCTGCAGGCCCTGGGTGGAATGGGAATACACCGAAATGCCACTGACGTCCAG
>JBJKSV010000454.1:0-7211 GCA_046703605.1 Limisphaerales bacterium | reverse complement strand
CGTTTGTTACGTTGTAACCTTTCCAGGGGGGTACATACACTGTCCCTCCCTCCCCCCTCAGGCCCACTGCCATTGAATTAAGTAAAGGACCTACGCCATCTTGCTCTTGCTCCTGATCTTGCTCCCCCAGAGCGACTTAGAGAGCAAGAGCAAGAGCATGATCATGAGCAAGAGACAGGGAATCCTGCTTAATTCAACGGCAGTGCCCCTCAGGCCTCGGCCCTGGACGCCGGACATCGGACGCTGGCTGTTCGATGTTCGTCGTTGAATGTTCGGTGCATCAATCGCGCCCCCATTCCTTGCTGTCGTCCTCCCCTGACCGGCGTTTTGCCTTTTCCCCTTTTACTTCTGCCTTCTCTGCCCTCCCTCCCGCAAAATGTAGGCTACTGGAACTTGCCGAAGCCCACCGAAACCTGCGGAAGTTTCAATCGCGCCCCCCATTCCTTGCCTCTCCTCTCAAAAAGGGGTCGCCCATTACCTTTAAGCTGGAAGCCCATGAAGCAGAATGAACCCAGGTATGGTTTGATCCCGCGCACGCTCGTAAACAATCGGTCTGGAGGTTCGCCTCTAAACCGTGTGGATTTGCGTCAGTACCTTTGTGGCAAAGAGCACCTCCACGATCTTCGGCAGCCGCTCATCGTATAGCTTGCCCGCACAGTCCCATTGGATATTGGCCGCTCCCCCCTCGTTACTCGGTTTGAAGGCAAGTCCCTCGTATATGCACTGGGGATCTGCTGCCAGATGAACGTCGGTGCCGTAAAGCCTCGTGCTCAATTTCAATCTCTGATCTTCTGCGAGAATGCCCTTTTCGAAGCGCACTTCGGCTCTAATGGCCACGCTTTTGAGCCACGTATCGACCAAGGGAGCGTTGACGTGGAACAGTTCCGGACTCAATTGACCGTAGATACTGCCACGCTTGTGCGTATTTGATTTCTCCCCCGTCGCAGGCCCAAATCCCATTTGGACGAAACCACCGGGCCATTCCATTCTGGTCACGACGTCAGTATTTTGCTCCCAACTGCTGGTGATTAACTGGATCCCGCCCATTTTGCAGGTTTCGGCAAATTCCCGCGCTGGATCGACTGCGTCTCGGTTAGGCGCCACTCTCTCCGCCTCGAAGGTAATATTGTCGATCAGGGGCGCGAACTCGCCGAAGAATCCTTGTTGCCGGGTGGCCGACTCGGCGAAAACCGTGTTGAATTCCTCCGCGGAAAACTCTTCCTCCATGGTTAGTCCGAATGTTTCATTACATCTCCGGGCGATATTGCTCATCGCTTGGTTTGTATGGAGGTTGAAACCTTGAAGCAGGCTGAGCGGTGGATTTACCCGATTGAGGTCCAGTCCAGGCAGGCATACCGGCACCACCTTGATGCCCTTTGCGTAGGCAGACCCGGCCTCGAAGTGAATCCACCTTGAGTCCGCTGACTGGGGCGAGAGGAACAGAAACATCAGTTTCGCTTGGTCCATGGCATCGCTGACCGCAACCACCCAGTTGCTACCAAGGGGTATGCTCTGCCCGTCTGACGACAGAAAGAACTTGAGCGACCCTACGGCACGCCGATCCAGAAGGCCTTTCAGCCTCGTTAATGTGGCGCTGTCCTTGGAGGAGTGACTCAGGAAAACAATGGGCTTGTCCATAGAGGTTGATTGGGTTTGATGGCACCAGCCTACTTCTTTCGCATTTTGCCTGCAAGCTCAGGGTGGCCTTCCTGTACAGCAGCGGATTGCTCCGTGGAGGAAGTCGCCGGATGAGGTGTGGCCTTCGGAAAGTGGTCACCATAGCTTGGGTCATCACCCGTCGGCAGAGTCACCGCAGAAAAGGACTGATTTCACGGGACGTTCCGGCCTTTCCTACGGTCTGACACCTGCCCGCCGCACTTGCAACGACCCAATGTCGAACCACGCCTTTCCACCGCCGGCGCGAAGCTCACAGAGCAGTTCCACCTCCGTTTGGGGACGTTCCACATCGAACTCGACCTCCAGCAGTTGCCAGCCCGAATCGCCCGTCAACTCCGCGGACTGCCTCCGGCTGCTTCCCACCCGCAGCCGCGCCCCACTATGCGCCTCGAACGGCAAAGGCTTGACCCCGGCTACCCGGACCCGGCCCTCGAACCGGTAGCGGCCCGGACCCAAAACCACTTTCGTCCGCCAATCGGCAGAGGTCACATCGTGCGCGGCTATCTCCAAGGCGGGAGTCCCATCCGAGTAATTGCCTTCCGACATTGCGCCGGCGATTGGCTGAGTCCCCTTCCACCAGCCTGCCAGATGAGCTATCCCGTTGGTGAATCGCAAGAGTCCGGTCGCCGCGTGGGCGAGTTGCCACTCAAGGTTCTTCTTTCGCAGCGCAATCCGCGCCTGGAGCAGGGAGCCGGCTTTTTCAAGGCTGCGAGCCTCGGCAAGCGTCAAGGATGGGGCTATCTCCGAAACCAGCTTCGCAACCCGGTTGCTGAGCATCCCGCAATCGAACACATTCTTTAAGAGCTCTTGAAAACAGTCGCGATACCGGCGCCGGCCCTCCGGCGTTTCCATCACTGCCCGCGCCACCAGGCCCGACATCCGGGGCTGCCACGGCAACACCGTCATCCCAAACAGACGATCCATCCCGTGGGGGAAGAACAGAATCTTTCTGCGATCCGGTTCTTCATAGACCCTGTAGTTGTTGCCCGAAAGACAATACCCATCGCCCTGGCAAAGCAAAACCTCCAGCGCCATGAACCGGATGAACTCGTCCATGTCGAGCGCCGCCTTCAATTGCTGCCAGCGCCGGCGCGGGTCCGGGTCGCGCGCCGCCTCCGCCAATGCCTCAAATTCCCCCTTCCCGCGCCTCAAGGCATGAACGGAGTTGCGGTGGAGAAATCGCCCCACGTCGTGGCCCGGTCGCGGCTCGTAAAGGTCGCCCGATACCGATTTGAAATAGCAGGAGAGGAAATCCTCGGTAAACCCCTCGATCAGTACATAGAGACCCAGGCGCCTTCCGTTCAGAGTTACCACGGCATGGCTGACCCGAGGCGCGGGGACGCCTGCCTTGCGAAACAGTTCACCCCCCAGTTCCTCGTTGAGATAACTCGCGTCCTCGACCGAATTGTTAAGATGGATACGGCGCAGGCCGTGGAACTCTTGACCCTCCTTGAAATGGCTGAAATCCAGTGTCAGCGCCGGGTTGTCATCGATGGGGCGGAAACTGCCGGACGACCCCTTCAAATGCAGGCCCACGTCCTCATACACGGCGCCGGCTTCGGTCACCCTGGCGCGTACCCATTGCCTGGGCGCACGGCGGAGGCTCGTCATGCCTTCGGGATCAATTTGGATCGAGATTTTCCACGGCGGTCCATTTTTAAACAGATCGGCTCCCGGCAGACTTGGCGCGGCCTGTCCTGCTCCGCCAGCAAAGAGCCATACCGCGCAGCCCAGGCAGATTGGCAGCCACCCGTTCCCCAAATCTATGCCCCTCGCTCGCCTCATCATTTGCTCGCCGGCTCCTTCAGGACGATCACGAGCGCGTTTGGCGCCGGACGCTCCCTGCCTTCGCTGGGGCTGTTGCGCACATCGCCCAAAACCCACATCGTCGCGGAGCCTCCGCCGTCGAAGTTCATTGCCTCCTGGCAGCCGATCTTGACGAGGTACGAGGCGAATTCCGGGAAGGTCATGCCTATCGAGAGGTCGTTCTGCCGCCCATCGACTTCGACCAGGTAAATATAATCTTTGTTCCAGCCCACCGCGCTGCGCGGATGCCGGGCGTGAATGATTCCGTCCCATTGCATGACACGGCCCTCATGCACCAGCGCCGGACCCCCGCCGATCGCCACTTTGACCCCCGTCAAGTCCGGAATGGTTTTGGTGAGAATCTGCAGCCGCGTCCCGATCGGGCAGGGCGGCAGGCGCGGAAGCAGCTCCGGCCCGATAGATAGTACGAGGCTCTTCCGCGTTAGCGCAACGTTGCCTCCGGGCACGACCACTCGAACGCGCGCCGAATACACCTGCCCAATCCTAAGCGGGAGCCAGACTCCGTTTGTCGCCGGTTCAAGAACCAGGTCCACGCCTCCGTGTGTGTGCGTCGAAGCGCCCACGACCGAAGTGTAGAGAACCGCGGCATCATCGGCGCGGTCCTGGTTCAGTCCGATGGGAGTCGTTTTGCCATCTCCCCAGATGACGCTGAAGCCGGAGAACACATTGGTCATGTGTGGGTTGCCTTTCGGCCCCATCCAGAAACAGGTATCCCCCGCCGGACTGCTCACGACCTCGCCGTCCCAGACCTGGAGGTCTCGAGGTCGCCCCTTGCAATTCTTGCTCGTATCCCAGAAATCGCCGTTGATAGCCGCGATTGGACGTCCGAAGCTTCGAGGCATGCGCTTGATCTGCTCGGAAACGGTCGCCATGCCAAACGTCTGGCCGTCGCCCAGGGTGGTGCAAAGCTGCAACTCAGGGTGCGATCGCTCGATTTTGGCAATATGAATCGACAGCGGCACCTCCTCCTCAACATCGTTGGTATAGGAAAAGCGCCGGTCATGCCTCGGCGGCGTATGGGCGCTTTCTCCCTGCCCAAGCGCCGCCACGGCGCAAAGCAAAAGCCAGGCTCCAATGCCAAGCCCCATTCTCTCAGAAATGAACATTCGATTTGGCATCATCAATCATTTTGTCTCTAATGATTTTGTCGGCGCACGATTATCAGCGAGTTGGCAATACCTCGCAGGTAATGGTCGCACGGGCTATTCCGCACTTCTCCTTCATACCAGAGCGTCGCGGAGCCGCCGCCATCGAAGTTCATGGCCTCGTCGCAGCCCAGTTTGAGCAGCCAGGATGAAAGCTCCTCCAAAGTCATGCCCACGGACAGGTCTCTCTGCCGTCCGTCCACGACCACCAGGAACAGCGACGAACCGTTCCAGCCGATGGCGCTGCGCGGATGCCGCTCGAGCCGCGAAGTGTACTCGTAATCCTCGGAGGACGAGGGCGGAATTTTCAGCCGCCGGCCACCGCGCACCAGCATCGGGGCGCCGCTGATGGCGGTCCTCGCCCCGGCGAGGTCCGGCGCGGTCGCGGTTGAGAGTTCCAGAGTCTGGCCCACCTCGAGCTTCGGCAGGCGCGGCTCCAGTGCCGGCCCGATTGACAATACCATGATGTCCGGCCCCAGTGGAGTGTCCCCGGTATCGCGTATTTCCCGGACGCGCGCCTTGTAGGAATGGCCGATGCGCAGCGGCAGCCACGGGTGCTTCGGCTCCGCCTCGAGCACCAATTCCCGCCCGCCCGAGGCGTGCGTGGAATGGCCCATCGCCGGGGTGTAAAGCACAAGGCCGTTGGTGGGCCGTTCCTCATTCAAGCCAAACGCAGAGGAGGTCCCGCCTGGCCAGGTGACCCGGAAATGCGACACAACGTTGGTCGCATGGCACCGGCCTTGCGGGTCAACCCAGAAGTTGACTTCTCCACCCGGCGCGGTGAGCAGTTCGCCATCGATGATCTGCAACCCGCGCGGTTCCCCGGCAAAGGCCTTGAACCGTTCATAGAAATCGCCGTTGATAGCCGCCACCGGTGTGCCGAGCGCGGGCGGTATTCTCTTGATCTGTGCCGGGAGCGTGCTCAGGCCCAAAACGCCGCCTCCGGCATGCATCGAATCGACCTGATACACCGAATTAGAGAGTTGCACCCGAACGATGTGAATCGACCAGGGTACCTCCGGGACATCAATGTTGGTATAGGCGAGAGGGCTGGACGGAGAGCCGATCCTCAAAACCGGTTTCTTGCCGCAACTCACCACCAGGGCGGCCAGCAGGGCAACCAAATGAAAACAAACAGCGCGACGCCATGCCAGCCGCCTCACGCCGCCAAGCCATCGGCTCGGCGGACGAAGCCCTTGGCAGTGCCGCGGCAGCATTACAACAAACATCTCTCCATCTTTTCTACCGCCATTGGCGCGATCTCTTCAACACAAAAACCGGGGCCTGCCCAGCTTCGGAAATAACTCCGACGCCGCGGAGTCACCGATACCGCGGCGCTGCCGGATGAGATGGTCGTCAGCCAAGCCGCCAGGCACACGCTCACTGGCCCGATTCGGTTCCGTAAACGAGGACCTTAAAGCTGCCTGGGACCATGCGCCCACGCCGGCGTCCCCTTCGCCCCTGTTCTTGCTGCGGCGCGGCTTCGAATTTGGCGGTGGCCAGGTAGATCTTGTGAGTGCTTGGGTCCAGCGTCATTGTGCGGGCGCCACGCTCGGTTTGGAGTGTCTGCACGACGGTGAGGGTGTCCGGGGACTCCTCCTTGGCGATCGTGGTGGTGCCGTCGCCACACGAGGCAAAGGCCAGTTGCGTGCCAGGATCAAAGGCGCAGGCGTCCACCCCGCGGCCAATTGGCACGATGGCCAGGACCTTGCCGTTTTGGCTATCCATCATCACCATCTTCCCGTTATGACAACCGATAAAGAGCCGGTGATGAGCCACGTCGATGGCCATGCCCGAGGCGCTCTCACCCGGCGCTATCGGCCAGCGGTCCACAACCTCGTGGGTCTTGGCATCGATCACGGCCACCTCGCTCTTGTTTTCGAGATTGTCATAAACCCGCCCCGCGCCCGGGTCGGCCGCGCCGAATTCGGGCCGGCCTCCGAGCGGAATGGTGGCCACGACCTTGGCCGCCTTGACGTCCACCACGGTCGCCGCCTGGGCGCGGCCACAAAAGAGATAAGCCTCTTTTTGTCCGGGGTCGTAGAGCATCCCATCCGGGCCTTGGGCGGTATCCACCTTGGAGAGGGTTTGCAAGGTCTTGAGGTCCACGATGCTGGCTTTGTCTTCACGCCCGTTGCTGGTGACGCCCAGGCCAAGGTCAGGAGCAAGTGCTACGCCATGCACTCCCGGTGTATCCGTGATGGCGCCCACCACCCGGTCCCGGCTAAGGTCTATGACGACGACTTCAGTGCCGTGTGAGACGTAAAGGCGGTGCGCCGCGGGATCCAGCGACATGTAATCCCAGAAACCCTCCCCGCCGATGGGGATCTCCTTGATAAAATGGTATGGAGCGGCGGCATGGCAAAACGGCCCAACCGCCAGCCAACCGACGAGGACAAAAATAGCCGACAACGGATTTTTCTTCATAGCTTCCTGTTCTGCTGAATTGGTGTTTGTTCAATGCCAGGGGCCTTGAACATCCCATGCTATCACGCCTTGGCCAAATCCGTTACGAAAACTGTATGACAATTCTGTCATCCGGCGCCTTGCCCTGAGGCTGGA
>JBJKSV010000453.1:0-9980 GCA_046703605.1 Limisphaerales bacterium | reverse complement strand
ATACCATCATACCAGGAATCACTGCTTGCGTTCAAGCCATTGTTGACCACTCCCCATTGCACCGTGAGGGGTTGGCCCAGAAAACCCGTCGCAGGCCCGGCGACTCGAGTCACTTCCAGGTCCACCGGAGGCGGCGAGATCACGTCGAACGGCACGGAACCCTGGTCACGGGCAATAACTCCCTGCTTGAAATCCGCGTCGCCCGCCAGGTACGGCGCATCGACGACCACTACCGCATACCACGTGCCTGGTGAGAGGTCTGAAGGAACATAAAACGTCGCATAATTCGTGTAGGTGTCGCCTGGAAGGAGTGTTCCCCCGTTATACGCGTTGTAGGCGACACCGAAACGCCCATGCACGTAGTCGTAATTGGTTGTGGGCGAAATCGCGAGATCGTCCCACCAGAATCCAGACGGTAGCGTTATCCGGCTTTGGCCCGTGTTCTTGACCGTCCAGGTGACGTCAATAGCGTTGCCAGCCCAAACGGGTGTAGGCGCCGCCGGGGTGGCTCGGACCGTCTCGACATGCAGAAAGCCCGGGGTCACCAGTTGGATGTCAATCGGCGCCGCCGTCGCTCCCAAGGTGTTCGTCGGGGCGTCCGCTCCAACCACCCCGGCATCATCGGCGCTGACGACAAAATAGTATGGCCCCGAGATGCCGACGGGAAGCTGGACCGTGACATCCTGCTGATAGCAACCGCCCACCGCCAGGTAGCTCGGATTCTCGTTCGTGCCAAAGTCCATTACCACCCCAGAAAGATCCGTGGTTGTGGACAGGTAGAGATGGTCATACCAAAGCGGCACGTCGGAGTCGGCGACACCTTGGTTGCAAACCGTCCATCTCACCTGAACCGATTGGCCGCCCAAGCCGGTCGCGGGCGCCGTCACGTCGGTTACCGCCAGCTTGGCCAGCGGCGTCAGGTGGACATCGAGGCTGGAGCTGGCGGCGGTATCCTGCGCCGTGGACACATTTTCATCGGCGTCGGCCAGCACGAGGATGTGGTATTGACCATTGGTGACACCGCTTGGGCTGATGGAAACCAAGTGCCGGCGCAGCGCGCTTTCGCCCGCCTGCAGATTCCCGTCGAATGAGAATTCGCCCAGAAGTTTGTCCACGCCGGGGTCCAGCCGCTTACCGGTGGACAACCACACCTGGTCCACCCACGGTCCCTGCGCGGTGGCAACGCCCGCGTTGGTGTCCGTCCAGTCCACCTCGAACGACCGCTTCGTCCACGCTTCCGCCGGCGCCGTGGCTCCGCTCACAGCCACTTCCGGCGGCAGAGCCACATGAACCTCGACAGGCCCGCTGACCCCGAAATGATTGGTGATCCCCGCGTCGTTAAATGCATCCACCAGCACAAACAGATGATATTGGCCGCTGGTCAGACCCTCCGGATAGATGGTGACGCTGAGGGTGCGCGCTGCGGTCTGCCCTGGCGCCAGTGTGCCCCCGAACGTGCTCTCCCCGATGACCTCATCCACTGCCGGATCAGGCTCGGCATTGGTCGATAGATACACCTGGTCCACCCAAGGGCCGACGGCGGTGACGCTCCCGGCATTCGTGTCGCTCCAGGATACATTGAAGGGCGAGTCCGTCCAAACCTCCGCGGGTGTTACGATCGCAACGGCCGTCAATTGCGGCACGTTGGTAACAGTTAAGGTCGCCGCAACACTGTTGGTGGCGCCAAACGCGTTGGTCACCACCACCGAATAGCTGCCCTGGTCGGCGGACGAGATATTGGTGAGTGTCAATGTTGGGGTCGTCGAGCCGGCGATATTGCCCCTGTCGTTGAGGTAAGCGCCATCCTTGAGCCAGTGAAAACTCAGGGGAGACGCGCCGAAGGCCTGCACGCTGAAATCGGCTTCGGCGCCCGGATAAAGGGCCAGGCTCTCGGGTTCGGTGGTGATCACGGGCGGCTGGCCGCGGGCAGTGGAACCAGAGCTCAAACGAAATAGGGTGCCGCTGGCATTGTTAGAAACTCCGCCTTCCTCGGTGGTCCCATAAAAGTCGCCGTCGCTTGCTTGGAGCAGCGCGGCCTGGGGACTGCCACCGTCCAAAGGATTGCCCTCGGAATCCTGGACCTGGCCGAACGAGTAGAGGCAGGTGAAGACCCCGTTGGAGGTAATTTTGAAGATCGTTCCGAACTGGTTAGTGCCCCCTTCGGAGGCTGTGCCATAAAAATCCCCATCCTTGGCCTGAATGAGCGCGGCCAGGGGGCTCGTTCCGTCCAGGGCATCTCCATTGGCGTTATGAATGGTGCCGAACGAGTATAGGAGCGTGAACTTGCCTGCGGTCGTTATCTTGAAAATGGTTCCGTCTCCGTAGCGGCCTCCGCTCGAGGTCGTCCCATACAGGCTGCCGTCGGTGCCCTGGATGAGCGCCGCTTCGGGACTCTCGCCATCGAGTGCGCCCGCCAGGGCGCCGAAGGAGTAGAGAGCGGTGAACTTGCCCTCAGTCGTTATCTTAAAAATCGTTCCGTCCGCGTTCGTACCGCCATCCGTGGTTGTGCCGTAAAAGGCCCCGTCGCTTGCTTGCAGCAGGGAAGCGCCAGGACTCTGCCCGTCAAGCGCATTGCCGTCCCCGTCCTGGATCGTGCCGAAGGAGTAGAGGGTGGTGAGTTTGCCGCTGGGCGTTATCTTGAAAACCGTTCCGTCGCCGGGGCCGGGGAAGCTGCCGACGAAGTTGGATATGACCAGGCCATTTGGACCGCCCGCCGATGTTGTGCCGTAGAAGTTCCCGTCACTGCCTTGCACTAGACCGCCGATTGGCTCGGCCCCGTCGAGAGCCGCCCCCGCGGCATTCTGGATCGTGCCGAAGCTGTACAACAGCGTAAACTCGCCGTTGGTTCTCAGCTTGAACACTGTTCCAAACCCCAGCCCGCCGTAGGGGTTGACGGCGCTGTTGGTTCCGCCTGCCGACGCCGTCCCGTACAGATCACCGTCGCTCCCCTCAATCAGCCCGGCTCGAGGAAACATCCCATCCACTCCCCAAAAGGATGCGCTTTGAGCTGCGCCAAACGAATACACCGTCGCGAACACCCCGTTTGTCGTGGTCCGAAATATCGTTCCAAAACCGTTTGTCCCTCCTTCGTAGGCCGCGCCATACAAAGCCCCATCCCCAACCTGAATCAATGGCGCTTGCGGGTTGGAGCCATCCATTTCCAACTGCGTCGTGGGATCTTGAAGCGTGCCGAACGAATGCAGCGTTCTGACCGAAACTTGTGCCTGGGCATTGGCCGCCAGGAGGCCCGCCGCAATGAGACCCATCGTAAGGCCCCGGGTCAGAAATGAGTGAGCATCGGCGGCCACTCGGGTAATTGGAGTTTTGGATTTCATAGGTCTTGGTGCTCTTGCAAGCCGGGAATGGAATTCCTCATCTGAGATTTGAGTTTTCCGATCTCAATCGCTGCGCATGACGCAATGGCTCCGAATTGAAGCCCACGACCCTGGTCCCGGTGAAACGGCAGGTCTTGTGCTGCATAGAATTCCGTGCTCTGGTTAAATCGCTACTGATTTCCGAGATTAGACAAAGCAAGACTCAAAAGTCAAGGTCATCAGATTGGTCGCGGTCAAAACGACCTCGGATCGGGCTTGGCTGGGGGCCGGATGTATCTCGCGACAGCCCAGGTGGTGATAGGAGCGCGGACGCCCTCGTCCGCAACCGCGGCTCTCTAGAAACGCCGACGAGCGCGTCCGCGCTCCCAGCGCCTGCGTCACGTGGCTCGACCTGGACGGCTACTGAATCTCAACACGACCGGCCCTCAGACATATAGTCCCATCTTATTACAACAGGAAATCCGGCCGAAGATGACGCCGGCGTGGGGTCGGTCCTTACCTTTTCCGCACTGAAGGGAGGGAAGTGGCGGAAAAAGACGCAGGACTGACCCCGACGCCGACGGTTTTACTCGCACCCAAATGAGGCACAGCGGTTGAAAAATCCCCGCTCAGGTGCTACAGAACTCAATCAAACCTGTTTGCTACATTCCAGGGTGGCGGGCGGTCGGGGCGGCCGTGCTGGCGGTCTCCGTCGTCTTCTGCGCCGGCCAACCCCGTTTTTGGGGCGGACGGCGCTTCTGGGACGATAATTCCGGCCCGATTGTCAGCACCGAAGGGGGCCAGTTGGTCAATGAGGATACGGTGCGCACGGCCCGCCAAACTGCCCCCCACAGCGTGGATTGGCCCGCGTGGACCAATGCCCCTGGCTTCACCCACGACGTCTTCACCTTTGCCCGTGTTATCTTCAAGTCCCGCCCTGGCCGCCCAAGTTGGCTGGGCTGGATCAATGATTATCCCGACGCTGATTTGAATCTTTCCTACCGCCTCCAGGAATTGACCTCCCTCAAGGTGGACCCGGATTGCCGGGTCCTCAAGCTCACTTCGCCCGACCTTCCCGAATATCCGTTTATCTTTATGTCCCATCCCGAAGGCATGGAACTGCGCGAACCCGAAGTCCGCGCCCTGCGAAATTACCTGCTCAACGGCGGGGCCCTCATGACCGACGACTTTTGGGGGAGATGGGAATGGCAGTCCTTCGAAGCGCAAATGGAACATGTCCTCCCCGGACGCCACTGGGTGGAACTTCCCATGAGCCACCCGCTCTTTCACTGCGTATTCGATCTCGGCAAATCGCTCGATCACCTCCAAGTGCCAACCCTCCAGCTCTGGCAGCGCACCTACGACCCCGCCGACCCAGGCGCCGTCCCATCCGCCATCCTCCGGGGCGGCCACATGCAGGTGCGCGCCTGGCTGGATGACAAACAGCGCATCATGGTCGTTGCCATCCACAACAGCGACACCGGCGACGGCTGGGAGCGCGAAGGGGAAGACGCCACCTATTTCCGCCTCTTCTCCGAAGCCCGCGCCTATCCCCTGGCCATCAACATCATCTTCTATCTCATGACCCACTGAGGGCGCTTGGGTGGCTTCCCTGCGGTCAACTCGTCACGATGATCGATTAATCAATGAACTAACCCGTCAGGTTAGACGTCAGGCGGGTGTCAGGGAGGCGTCAGGCGGCGAGGACGGGTTTCTGGGAGGCAAAAGAAAAGGGTGCCGGAGGGGGAGAGTATATGTACCCCTTTTAGGTCCCCTTTTGCCAACCGATTCTCACCTGTGCCAACCGATACCACACCGATTCCAACCGATTCCAACCGATTCCAACCGACAGCCAATCGTGCCCGACGGGAGTTCGGGAAGCGTAAAGTAACCCGATGGTTCACTACGAAGTGAGGACTAACACCTGCCCGATTTAATGACTCTGATGTCGAGAGTGAATGCTGCACCTGGCAGGCTCATCGACCGCGCCAATCGTGTAATGCCCGCCCGATGGACAAACGAGTTTGCCGTGCAAATACGGTTGCAGGTCCTTCATGGTTGGCGCCGTGTCATCAGGCTTATTGTTTTCCAACGCCCATTGCTTCTTGGCGCTATCGATTCTGCGCAGGTTGGCCACGCAGGCGGTTCGTTGCGCGGACGCTTTGGCCTTCGCCATGGCTGGAAGGGCGACGGCCGCCACCACGGCGGCGGGCACGATTGCCGCTGCGGCCAGGATTTTGCCTGGGCCTTGATTGCCATTGCCGACAGTGAACCAGCCTTCGTCGGTGTTGGCTCCCACTGAATATGCAAAATTGGCCTGTCTCGAGGTCAGCATCCCCTCAATGGCTTCGACTCCTGCCTTCGGACCGTGCGCGGCCATCGGCAGTGCTTTTCGCTCAATATCGAGAAGCGTCTCTCCCAGACGCCGGCTGCAGAAAGTGAAGTCATTGCCCTCGGCGGGAATGTCTTTCGCCAAACGCTTGAACTCGTCCGTGGAGCGGATGCCGGGTTTCTGGCCGTCTCGGACGGCGAGGGCTTCCTTCACAATGCGGTCGCTCGAGGCGACAAAAAGATAGCCTTCGCTCTGGGCGATAGTCGGGCGCAACTCGATTGGCAGCGGCAGCGGCAGGGCCACGGTGCGCATCTTGAGGTTCGGTTGGTCCACCTTCACGACGCCCTGCGGCATTTTCCCCTCCAACACCTCGTCGATGCGATCAAAGATCGTGCTGTCGTTGACTTTGACCACGAGCATCAGGGCCGGCTGGGGAATTTGGAGCGGTTCCTTGGTCGGCAACGGGAGCGGAATCATCGTGGATTCGTCCAGCGTGAGGACCAACCCGAACTCTCCACCGAGCGACCCCAGCGCGCGTTCCAACGTCAAGCCCGTGGCCTCTTCAAACTTCTCCGGCAGCACTTGCATCAGCCCCTCCGCCTGCGGAAACCCGGATTCGTCGGCCTGTTTCTGAATCACCGACCAGAGCAGCGGAAGGTTCAGGTCCGAAAACATCGCCAGGGCGGTGTTACTGGGCAGCATATCGAGGGTGCCGAGGAAGTGCGGTTTCGTCCCGCAGAGTTTCCAGAGAAAACCTTGACCCTGGCCGGGATAGTGGTGGAGGAAGAGCTTGTTGTGGTAGAAACCCTTCTCAAGCTGGATCGAGCTCATCCCCACCCCGCTGACATCTTCCAGCCCGCTCTGCGTGATGAGGTTTGTAACGACACCGAATATCCGGCTGATGGTCTCGCGCTGCTCCTCGCCCGCGTTAGGCATGGAGAGGAGGATCTGTTCGAACTGAGCGACCTTCTCCGAGAGCTTGCCGAGCATCTGCTCGGTGCTCAAATACAGGTACAGGTCTCCGCCGGTGTCCAGCCGCGAAGTCACCTCTTTGAAGCTGTTCTTTTCCGCGGAGACGATTGGGTCTTTCGCGGCGAGGTCCGCGCTGCAGGGCTGGGGGGTGAGGAGGCTGAGAAACAGACCGGCAAGCGCAAGACTCGTGTAACCGAACAAGTTGGTCCTTTTCATAAAATAAGAGTTAAGTTGATACCATTCCAAGCGTTTGCCAATTCAAGCGCGTTTTGGCACGCAAGTAAAGCCAAATCCGCGCCTGAGTGGAGGGCGAAGCCCAGCCCGAATTCTTCTTGCCAGGGGCGAAACGGCTACGGTCCCAAGGCAGGGTGCTGGACAGCCACAGAGGAGGCAGTTAGCCTGCCGGGACGAATGAATGAGCCTCGGGTAAGCATCCTTATCCCCGTCTTCAACGGTGAGCGGTTTTTGGCCGAGTGCCTGGAGTCGATTTCGATCCAGGATTTTGACGATTTTGAAGTGCTGATTGCCGATGACGGTTCGACCGACGGCTCGGCGGAAGTCATTCGCCATTACGCCGAACGCGATGCTCGAATCCGGTGGTGGAGGAACCCGCGCAACCTGGGGATTGGAGGCAATTCGAACGCGTGCCTTGAGCAGGCGCGGGGCCGGTTCATCAAATATGTGTTCCAGGATGACAAATTGCTGAAGGCTTCGGTCGTGAGGCGGATGGTGGAGATTCTCGAGGGCGATGCCTCGCTGGCGCTGGTCGTCTCGGCGGCGTTGCTGATTGACGAGGAGTCCCGGCCAATCCGCGAACGCTATTGTTTCCGGAAGTCGGGCGTATGGGAGGGAGGCCAGGTGGTGATTCATTGCCTGGCGGAAAACGCCAACAAGATTGGGGAGCCGTCCTTGGGGATGTTCCGCAAGAGCCAGGCCGGAGAAGGCTATGACATCCGGTTCAAACAATTGCTCGACCTGGACTTTTGGTTTTCGCTGCTCGAACGGGGCCGGTTCCATTACATCGCCGAGCCGCTGTGCGCCTTTCGCCAGCACGCAAGGCAGCAGACGGAGGTCAACCGGCGCAGTGGCGCCTCGGAAGGCGAGGGGCTCTTATTGGCCGAGAAGTGTTGGGCCAGGCCCGGATTCAGGAAATTGGTGGCCGGGGATCCGTCGGCTCGATGGAAATTATGCAGCCATCGTTATTACCTGCGCAAGGACTACGGGCAGAATGCCGCCGCGCTGGCGGCGGAAATCTCCGGTTTAATAGGCGCCCGCATCTACGTTGGCTGGTGGCTATGGCATCGACTTTCCAGGCCGGCTTTCAATTTCATGCGCCGGAAGGAAAAGCGGCGAGACGCCCGATTTGGCCAGGAGCCCCGCCGATGAACCTCAAAATTCGCATCGATTTCGCCGACTTCGGACTGAACGTTAGCAAGCGCGGTCTCTTCCTGTTTCGAGTGCTCTCGGAACGCTTCGACTTGCAGCTCTGCGACCAGCCCGATTTCCTGGTTTATGACGTGGCGGGGCATGCCAACCGCTTGCATTCCTGCGTGCGTATCCGGTTTACCTGCGAAAGCTCTCCGCCGGATTACGGGGAATGCGATTATTCGGTCGGCCCCCTGCTCGTGGATGATCCCCGGCACCTTTACCTGCCTGCGTACCTGCCCTTCGGCGGCCCCGCCGAGCCGCTCCTAAAGCGCGACGATGACCCGCATGAGATTCTGGCCCGAAAAACCAAATTCTGCAGTTTCGTGGTCAGTGGATTTAACCCCCGCAAAAACCGCAACCGCCTCGACATTTTCAAGGCCCTCTCCCGCTACAAGCGCGTCGATTCGGGCGGCCGGTTTATGAACAACATCGGCGGTCCCGTCCCAGGGGGGCCGCCCGGCAAAATCGGTTTCTTGCAACCCTTCAAGTTCAATATCGCCTACGAGAACGCCTCGCTGCCAGGATACATCACTGAAAAGATTTACCAGGCGATGCAGGCCCGCTGTGTGCCAATCTACTGGGGCGACGCCTGCGTCGAACGGCATTTCAACCCTCGCAGTTTCCTCGATCGCTCGGACTTTGACAGCGACGAGGCCTTGGTCCAAAGGGTCATCGAGCTGGATCGGAATGACGACCAGTACCTCGAACTCATGCGCCAGCCCTATCTGCCGGGTGACCAACCGACTCCCTATTTCAGTTATGAGCCGATCTGGGAGTTTTTTGAACGTGTTTTCACCACTCCCATCCAGCCGGTGGCGCACCGCCGAAAACGGTTCGGGTTCGGCCGGTGGACGCTGGTCAAGCGTTACCATCTACACCCTGCGCCCGACATCTGGAAAGGCAAACAACCCAGCGGCAACAAACCCCGTTGAGCGAGACTGGCGCGAACCCCCGGTTGGCTTGACCGGCCCTCCGGCGCCCGGGATCAGAGAACTGCGCGCCCCACACTCCTGGCGTTTTGTTCGTCGCGTGAATTATTCACGTTAGTCCCAATCCCATTCCTTGAAGAGGTCCGCTACCGGGTAGCGGAAGCCGGGCAGGAGGTGCTCGCCATCCAGTTCTCCCCCCGGCCCGACCAGGCGGCGTTCGGTGAGCGAACGGCACACCTCAACGCTTTGGCTTTCGGGGTCAATGACCCAAGCCAGTTGCGTGCCGCTGGAGAAAAAGTCCCGAAGCCGGGCGTCAATCTCGGCTCTTGTGTTGTTTGGGGAGAGCACTTCAACGGCAAGGTCGGGTGCGCCCGGGAAGAATCTGCGGCTCCTGGGGCTGAATCCGAGCTTGAGGAGCCGTTCTTTGGGGATGAAGGAGATGTCCGGCGCGCGGCAGTTTCGATTTAGCATCCAGAAACCAGTACTGGAATCGAGAACTGCGCCGAGGCGCCGTGCGCGACTGAACTCGCGCATAGCGCCGGACAGCCGAGCGCAGATATTTCCGTGCTCAAAGTTGTTTTTGGGGCTCATGACCAATTCTCCATCCACGACTTCGTGAATGAATCCGTCTTCGGGAAGGGCCTGTAGCTCCGATTCGGTCCATTGCCGTTTCCCGGTCTGGGTCGCCGCGCTCATGACTGAAGAGTATGCCTCCGGCGTGTGCCTGTCGAGGGCCTACTGGCGCTCGTACTCGCCTTTGCCAAGACGTTTTAGCACGGTGAACCCGGCCTTTTTTGCGTCGGAGATGGAAAGGGCCTTGGGAGTGTTAAACGTGGAGAACACGCGGCGGACCGGTTTCTTGCAGGCGGGGCATTTGGTGAGGGGCGCCGCGGAGAGGGGGCGGCGCAGGACGAATTTGCCGCCGCAGATTTTGCATTCACCTTCGCAGATTTCGTATTCGTAAAGGGGCATGGGGAAATCGGCAGTCCTATTCGGGTGGATGAT
>JBJKSV010000452.1:0-6300 GCA_046703605.1 Limisphaerales bacterium | reverse complement strand
CAGCCTGGGATTTGTCCTGTCCATGGTGCTCCAGCAAATCGGGCGGCTGTTGCGCCAGGCGGCTAATCTTGGCGCCTGGCAGATCGTGAGCCGCGGCCGCGGAATCGGCCAGGTTGAAGTGCTCGACGAGTTGCGAGCCGTCCAGGGCAGGAAGTTCGGCGAACCCACGATTGTCGTAGCCGGCAAAGTTGCGGGGGACGAGGAAATCCCGGAGGGGATTGTCGCTGTCATTGCGCCCGATGTGACCGACCTGGTCTCACACGTGGCGGTGCGCGCCCGCAACGCCCAGGTCCTCTTCGCCGCCTGCTCCGATCCAAAACTCCTGGACCGGCTCAAATCGATGCGCGGACGCCGCCTCCAGTTGGAGGTCACCGCCGCGGGCGATGTGACATTCGAACAAGCCGCGCAGGCCCCGGCTGCCGCCCCAACTCAACCCGCCCCGCCCCCAAAACTTACCATGGTGCGGCCCCGATTCACCAGTTTCGTGGCGACCGCCGATCAGTTCAACGAAAGGATTGTCGGCGGCAAATCATGCTCCCAACTCCGCCTTCGAGGTCAGTTGCCCGACTGGATACGCCAACCGCCGTCGGTCGCCCTGCCATTTGGCGTTTTCGAGCACGTGTTGGCACTCGATAACAACAAGGAGACAGCCCGGCTCTGCGCCGAATTGGCCAAACCCTTGAGAAACGATTTTGATCCAGACGCTGCCGCCAAACTCCGCGAGTCAGTCCTCACGCTGACCTCGCCGGAAGAATTGAAGGAGGCGATGCGCAAGGCATTTCAAAAGACGGGGCTTGCCTGGCCCAAGGATTGGGAGGCTGCCTGGCGGTGCATCAAAACAGTCTGGGCCTCAAAATGGAATGACCGCGCCGTTCTGAGCCGCAAACGGATGGGCATCAAGCCTGAGGATTTGTTCATGGCCGTCCTCATTCAACCGGTAATCGAGGCCGATTACGCCTTCGTCATCCATACGGCCAATCCTTCCACCGGCAATCGCGACGAACTCTATGCCGAAGTCGTTTTGGGATTGGGGGAAACCCTCGTTGGCAATTATCCTGGGCGCGCCTTGAGCTTCACCTGGGACAAGAAGAAGCAGGAAGCCCGGCTGCTCTCGATGCCGGCCAAGAGCGTTGGCCTTTACGGCAGCGGCTTGATTTTCGGGTCAGATTCGAACGGAGAGGACCTCGCCACTTATGCCGGCGCTGGACTCTACGACAGCGTGTTGCTCAACCCGCCACGCCAAACTCTTCTGGATTACTCCGAGGAACCTCTGGTTTGGGACGAGTCGTTCAGAAACGAGATGCTGAGTTCCATCGCCAAGCTCGGAGTCGCGGTCGAGGACGTCACAGGATCTCCGCAGGATATTGAAGGCGCCGTGGCCGAAGGCCTCTACTACGTGGTCCAGACCAGGGCGCAAGTATGAGCCGATTCCCAGCCAACCGCCGTTTTTGTTTTCCCCGCGCCAGAAATCGACTCCCCCGCTCTGGAAGATAGCGAGGGCATCGAACTTGGCGTAGCCTTTGCGGCGCCGACCGCCGCTTTCGTTTTCTGGCCAGCAGAACGAGAATTGCTGTCCACTTCGGCGCAAGTCCTTTGGCCGTCGTGGAAATAGCGCCCCGGCGAGCCGGCTGACGCCTCCGCCATCGCCGCCCACGCAACATCCTGTTTCGGGTCTGCCTCACGCGCCCGGCCCAGGCTACCTACGTCACGGTACCGCCCGGCGTGGTCGGCCAGGATGAAGCCGAAAGGCTCTGCGACATCGCCCACACCCTCCCAAACGCCCACCTGACCATCAGCGGAAACTCTTTTCGCCACGTGCTGCCGCCGTGCCCCGCCTCCCGCTCGATCATCAAGACGTCCGCACCCGCATCTCGCAGAGCAACCGCCCACCGGGCCGCGTTTTCAAGGAAGAACGGCTCCCGCGTGCCGGCCGCGAGGTACGTTCGAGGGAGCCGGCTCGGCATCGCCTCAGGCGGCCGGTACCCTCCGCCAGGCGAGGCTGAGAAGATCGCGCCATAGAGGTCGGGATGTCGAAGTCCGATGGCCAGCGCAAGCTCTGCCCCCGCCGACACACCAAACACTGCCGTGCGTTCAGCGGGCAACCTTACACCGAAACGCGACCTTGCCCATGCGGCGACGTCCTCGACAAAGAGCCTCTCGTGTGCGGCAAACCGTTCCGGATCGAACTTCGGCGAATACTCGTGAAGCCGCAGAGTCTCGTCGGCGGCTCGATGCACACCGACGATCATCGTTGATGGCATGTCCTCCGCTTCGAGAAGCGCACCCCATTGCGAGATCAATTGGCCGTCACCAGCGAATACGATTGCCTCAGGGGGCTCGGACGGGAGGTACGCCGTGACCTGCCGGCCACCATCGTAGTCGAACCTCTCCGTGACGAACTCGCCCGGGATCCGCTTGGCCTTCGACGGGCCTGACGCCCTCTCGGAATGCTCCTTCATTCAATCATCCTCAGTGTGCCCCGCACAAGCGCCAACGACGCGGGTCACCGACCCAGCGGCAATAATGTCCGAATTGAAACGGAAGCGCTATCGCCGGGCTCGGTGAAGCGGTTTTGTTCAGGGACTTCATCGCATGTTCGTCGCTGACTTGCCACCCCAATCCTCCGGCGAGACATCAGCCACCGACTGAGTGAACGTCCAGCGGTGGCCATCAAGGTCTTCTACCGTGAACTGGCGCTCCCCGAACGGGTGGGTCTCCGGCGTGCAAAAGCAATGTGCGCCGCACCGCGTGACGCGCTGATAGAGGCTGTCAACGTCCGCCACATGCACGCAAATCGTGTGCGTGACCTCATCTGATCGGGGCGCGCGAAATATTGCGCGATCGTTCCACTTGGGAGATTGGCCAACACGCGGCGCAGCCAGGAAAACGCACCCCTCGCCCACGGCAAGCTGCGCACCCGCAGGACTGTTCTCCGGGCCGTAACGGAAACGCTCGGCAAAGCCGAAGGTCTTGCAGAGCCATTCGATGGCTTTCCCAACGTCCTGATAAACGAGAACCGGAACAACTGGACCGGGTGCTGCTGAACGGTTCGCAATGCTCGAGGCTGCTGCATTCATTATTGACTCCACGAACGGTTCTTTGATCACGACTCCTGGTTCGTTTATTGGTGCTCGGAACCGCGGGCACAACGGCCGAAATTACCATCCTCACCGGCAACCCGCCTGCCTGGCAAACTCCATATCATGAGTCGAGCATAGGCCGCAGCCCGGATGAGTCAAATGCGAAAGGAACACCAACTGGGCGGCCCAAGTCCCCGGCCCAACCTCTCCGAATCCGGGCCGTGTGAGTCGCCCGATTCCTCTTGCCAAGGCGCCAGCTTAACAGGCACGCTACTGCTCGCCATGAGCGCAAGCATTGTCACAGACGCCGACGGCTGGCCGCCCCTCTTCGGCTCTGCGTCTCGGCCGCCCATCATCGGTGCGGTTGGCGGCGAGGCGATGGCCGAATCTGCCACAGCGGCCCCTTGCCAAGAAAGGGCATGACATCACCAACCAATCCGATGCTCGTCTTGCAGGCACGCGTGCTGGCTAACGACGCACCTGGCCTCCGCCAGGCGCTCGAAAGCCTCCCTGAACTCAAATCCAGGCTCAATGATCCGCTGCCCGATGATGCCTTCGGCGCGACCGCCCTGATTGCGGCAGTCCGGCAGGCCAGCAAGGAGATGATTGAGGTGCTCCTCGCCGCAGGGGCCGACATCAACGCGCGGAGCCATTGGTGGGCCGGCGGATTTGGTGTGCTGGATGACGATCATGGGCTGACCCCATACCTGATCGAACGTGGCGCTCGAGTTGATGCTCACGCCGCCGCCCGGCTGGGGATGCTTGACACGCTCGAAGGATTACTGCGGGCGGAACCGGGCCTCGTTCATGCTCGGGGTGGCGACGGCCAGACGCCGCTGCACCGCGCCGCCACCGTTCAGGTGGCCGATTGCCTGCTTGACCACGGCGCGGAAATCGACGCCCTGGACGTCGATCACGAATCCACGCCCGCGCAGTACCTGGTGCGTGACCATCCGGAGGTGGTCCGACGGCTCATCGATCGTGGTTGCCGAACGGATCTCCTGATGGCCGCGGCGCTGGGCGACCTCGCACTGGCACGCAAGCACCTTGATGCCGACCCGGCCTGCCTCCGGGTGAGTGTCTCCGAAGAGTATTTCCCCAAAAAGAACCCCCGCGCCGGTGGCACGATCTATATCTGGACGCTCGGCCAGCATAAGACGGCGCACATGGTTGCCCGCGAGTTTGGCCACGAGCAGATGTTCGAATTGCTGATGGAGCGGAGTTCTGAAGAGCTCAAGCTCTCGATGGCGTGCGAATTGGGAGACGAGGCGACGTTCCGAATGATGTTGGCCAGAAATCCAAACCTCACCCGGCAACTCTCGGCCCCCGAACGCCGCAAGATTGCTTTTGCCGCCCAGAACAACAATACCGACGCCGTGCGACTCATGTTGCAGGCTGGCTGGCCGGTCGATGCCCGCGGCCAGCATCGGGCAACCCCGCTGCATTGGGCCGCCTTCCACGGCAACGTGCAAATGGCCGAACTGCTTCTCCACTACAACCCGCCTCTGGAATTGCGGGACGGCGACTTCCATAGCACGCCCCTCGGCTGGGCGATGCATGGATCGGAGCATGGCTGGCATCGTTCTTCGGGAGAGTATCCGAAGGTGGTCGAGGCGCTGCTTCGCGCGGGAGCGAGTCTGCCCGAAGAGGCAGGAGGCACCGGCGCCGTGAAGGAAGTCCTGCGCCGATACGGCCTTGAGATCGGGCCTGCGTAAGGCCCACAAGGGCGGCGCCCTACCTACGACTGAATTCCCCGCCGAGCCACGACCCGGGCCGCAACCTGCTGGATGTAATTCGCCGCGCCGGCTTGCTCGACCAACTTCTGATGGTTGCTGATCAGCGCCGCATACGAGCTAGGGTCCGTCATCCCCATATCCACTGCCAGCGCAAGGTCGGCCATCGTCTGCTGATTGGTGGAAAGCGGCGCCTGAGGGCTCGCCGCGAAAATGTTTCCTATCGGGCGCGGCTGTACGGCAGAATCCGGCGCCGGGTCAGGCAAGCTCGTCAGGGCATCCTCTGGGGACAAACGAGGTTCCGCGATGTTGAGGGCGGCGTCCAGGGTGTTCGCCGCCGCGTCGCGCTTGGTCAGCGGCGCCAATCGGAACCGCTTCTCCGCAGTAGCGAGCACTGAAGTGTGATCGAAGACGGTGGCGGGATCATCGGGCTCACTCCCGATAACCGTGCCCTTGGCCGTGTAAGCGGAGACCACAATTCCCGGCACTCGCACCCCCAAGCGGTCGAACTTGAAGGAATACGATTTGTTGGCGTAGCTGGTGTCATCCCCGGTCGGAACCGCCGCCGGGGGAGATAGGTGATCGAAAAATCCTCCGTGCTCATCGAATGTGATGATGAGCATCGTGTCCTTCCAGTAGTCTGAGTTTCGAAGGGTCTCGTAAACGAGCTTGACCAGTTTTTCGCCCTCCCGGATGTCGTTGAGCGGGTGCATGGAGTTGCCCGCCACATAGTTGTTCCCCGTGTCATACCGAGGTTCGATGAAGGTGTAATCGCGAAGCTCCCCATTCTTCACATCCTCGGCGAACTCCTCCATTTGCCGGAACCACCTCGTGAGCGGATCGATGTACTTCCCCCTGAGGCTGAAAATCCCCGCGCTTTGCGGCAGCCCATCATGATAGATGGCCCACGATTTGCCGGCCCCTTCCAAACGCTCGTAGATTGTGCCGCCCTTGAACCCAAACCCCTCCGCAATCTGGAGCGTGGTGGGGCTATCGGAAAGTCCGCCCGAAGTGGCGGCGTGGATGAAGAAGCGGTTCGGCCAGGTCGGACCGGGCAAGGACGAATACCAGAAGTTGAACAGGGCAAACTCGTTTGCGAGCGTCGTCAGCGTCGGGAGTTGATCGGGCTGGAAGCATTCCATCACCAGCACCTCGTCTCCACTGAAGTCTTCCGCCTGAAGCGCGCTAAACACAAACCCGCTCATCGGCGCCGGCACAATCGGCGGATTGGCGACCGGAGGCCCTGCCGGGCCGCTGGGCTTCCGAGGCCCGTAAAGCTGCATCTGCACGTCATAATGTTCGTGAGCGGGATCAAAGGTCATTACGAAGGAAGACGCCCTGCGCACCATCACCGGCGCACTGTCGGAGGAGTTCGGATCCCGGCGGTTGAACTCATCGCCGTTCAAGCCCGTTACCTTCGAATTCTCCGCCTTAAGGAAGCCAAGCAGATGATCAAAGGATCTGTTTTCAAGCATGAGCACGACAAA
>JBJKSV010000451.1:0-3004 GCA_046703605.1 Limisphaerales bacterium | reverse complement strand
CTGGTGACGGCGAACCGCGACTTCGATATCAGTGAATGCAAACTCGCGGAGGACCTGTCGCGCCGGGTCGCTGTCGCCATCGAGAACTCCCGGCTGTTCACGGCCCTGGAGGACAGCGAGCGCAAGTTCCGCACTGTCGCTGATACTGTGCCCTGCGCCATCTACATTCACGACGGCAACCGCCTGATTTACGTCAATAAAGCGGCCCAGGAGTTGAGCGGCTACACCGAGGCCGAGCTCGGCACCATGGGGATGTTCGACCTCATCCACCCCGACCACCGGGAAATGGTCGCGCAGCGAGCGGCCGCGCGCCTGCGCGGCGAATGGACGCCCTCGCGTTACGAGTTCAAGGGCGTGCGCAAAGACGGCACGGTGCTCTGGCTGGATTTTGCCGGAGCCATCGTGGAGTTCGAAGGCCGTCCCGCCCTGCTGGCAACCGCCTTTGACACCACCGAACGCAAGCTGGCGCAACAGCAATTGGAGCACAACGAGCAGGAACTTCGTCTGCTCACCGATATCCTTCCCGCGCTGGTCGCCTATGTCGATGCCGACGAGCGGTTCCTTCGCGTGAACCAAACTTTTGAGGAGTGGTTTCACCGTCCCAAGTCGTATTTCATCGGGCGTTCGCTTCGCGAGATCCTGGGCCCGAACTACAGCCACATCGAAACGCAGGTTAAGAAGGTTCTGGCCGGCGAACTGGTGCAGTATGAAGCCGCCAACGATTATCCGGACCGGCACAGGCACGTGCTCATCACCTATGTCCCCGATTTCGATAACAAACGCCGCGTACGCGGATTCGCCGCCCTGGTTCAGGACATCACCGAACGCCGTCTCGCCGAAGACGCGTTGCGCAAAACCGAGAAGCTCGCGGCGGTCGGCCGTCTCGCCGCGAGCATCTCCCATGAGATCAATAATCCCCTGGAGTCGGTGACCAACCTGGTGTTCCTGGCCAAGAATGCTCCCGAACTGACGGAGCGTTCGCGTTCTTACCTGGGCACCGCGGAACGCGAATTGGCACGGGTGAGCCAGATTGCGACGCAGACTTTGCGCTTCTACCGGCAGTCGAGCCGGCCAACGCAAATCAACGTCTGTGAGGCCATCGATTCGGTTCTGAGTGTCTACGAGGGGCGTATCGCGAATGCCCAAATCGAAGTTTGCCGGGAATATGGCGATCGCGAATACCTGATCGAGGCGCTCGATGGCGAACTGCGGCAGGTGCTTGCCAACCTGTTCGGGAATGCCATCGACGCGACTCCCACCGGAGGCCGGGGTCGCATTCGCATTTCGGCCGGAGCATCCCTGCACGGAAGTTGGGCGGTGCGGATCACCATTGCCGACAACGGCTCCGGCATCAGTCCCGAGTTGCAGGCCCGCATCTTCGAGCCCTTTTTCACCACCAAGGCAAATACTGGAACCGGCCTGGGGCTCTGGATCACCCGCGAGATCGTCGCCAAGCACCACGGCAAAATCCGGGTGCGCAGCCGCCAGTCTCCCGGGCCAAGTGGAACTGTGTTTTCGGTGTTTCTGCCGGCGGAATTTGTGGGCGCAGCCTGATCCCGCCCGGCTTTACGGGTGGCGCTCCGGAAGGTGGAACTGCTCGCAGAGACGTTGCACCAGCCGCTTCAGGGCCTCGGCACGCGCGCGACAATCATGGATGTGGTTGGTCGCCTGAATCGCCACTCCCCCGCTGACTAGCGACGGTTTCAGTTTCTCAATCGAATCTGCCATATCCAACCACGCCTTGCGCTCACGTTCGAACAAGTTGACGATCGATTCCGGATCGAGTTTGTCATCTTGCCAAAGTATGGCCATTGGAATCGATTATATCGCCAGCGTTAGGAATGAAACTACCAGGGCGTGCCGGAAATTGCGCGGAGGGCTTTCCCATGTGGTGCACCCGAATGGCGCGCCACATGGGGCGGCAAAATCGAAGGATTACGCGGCGACCTTGTGTTCCGCGCGACGTGCGGCAATCACTCCCGCCAGTGCCGGCAGACCAAAGAAGACGGCGCTGAACATCACATCGCCGATCACTTCACGCCGGAAGAACGGTAATCCCAGGGTGTAGCACTCCACCAGCCCGGCAACGGTCTTCGGATATTCCGGCCACACCGCCCAGACGGCAAAGTTGCTGATGAGGAAAAAGGAAATGGCCGTCGCCACCGACGCGCCGAAAACCTGAATCGGGCCGCTGTTGCGGGTAAGCAGGGTGCCCATCAGCAGGATCGCCGCGTACCATGCCCAGGTCACAAAGGTGTCGGCGGTGAAAGAATAATGATACTGAAACAGCGTCAGGTAAACGTCGCTCGCCGCCAGCAATGTCAGCGGCAGCCAGATGAGCTTGCGCGGTCCGCGCGCGCCGAAATAGAGCAGCGCAGCGCCCACCGGCGTGAATGCCATGATGTGGCTGGGATCGAGGCGGACCGCAATGGCAAACAGCACGAAAAGCAAAGCTAGCATTTCACCCTCACGAAACGAACTATGATTCTGCTTCGTCGGGGGCAGTGCCGTCAAGCAAAGCTTCAATGCCGCCTCAACCAGCAGCAACTCCTTTAGAACGAGAACTGCACTTGCATATCGATGCGCCGGTTTGCCGCCGCCGTATTGAAGAAGCCACCCGTCAGAGCAATCGATTGATCGAAGAACTGGGAGTTGATATTTCCGACCGGGGGCGCCAGGTTCACGCGATTGAAGAGGTTGTGCGCCGCCACCATGAATGTGAGGTTGTATTTCTTGTTCGGGCCGGACGCTGGGCCGTGAAACGGGTTTCCGCCGCCGCCCGCCAGGCCACGGCCTCCCACGCCGCCGCCATGCGGTCCGTGGTGGTGTCCGCCTTGCATTCCACCGCCGCCCTCCGACACTTTGCCGAATCCAATCGTCTTGCTGAGCCGCAGGTTGAAGGTGAACTGCGCCGGCCCCGTGCCCAGGTTGCGTGGAATGACGGTGCCCACCGCATTGGCACTGGTGTTGATCAATCCCCAGGGCGTCGAAATCACGCCTGGCC
>JBJKSV010000450.1:0-3116 GCA_046703605.1 Limisphaerales bacterium | reverse complement strand
CTCGCACACGTACTGCATGCCGCTCTCATAAACGCGGCCTCCGCATTTTGGACAGACGCCGACCGGCTCCTGGCCGGTGAAGTCCGGTTCAGCCGCTCCGCCTTCCCGTTGCTGCTGCTCCTGACCGAAGTCGAACTTGACCTCGTTTTCCGGCGCCAGTTTCAACACTGCGGCGAAGGGCCGGCCTTGCTTGCTGCGGAAGCCCTGCAGCGGACCAACTCGCCCTTCCTGAATCAGGGCCTCAACCTCCTCGCTCTCCAGCAGACGGCCCGATATGACCTTTCGTACGGCGAAATCACACTTTACACACTGAAACGCCCTGTACCGCTCATGCACCTCTCCGCCGCACTTGGGGCAGGGCGTCTCGAGCACGCCAAAATCGCCTGGAATCGTGTCCTGCTCAAATCGCTTGGCACGCTCGACGATGTGGCGCGTCATCTCAGCTATCTCCGCCATGAACTCGCTCCGCTCCTTCTTTTGCCGCTGCACCTCCGAGAGCCGGAATTCCCAATCGCCCGTCAGCTCCGGCTTTGTCAGTTCCGGGATGCCCAGCCCGCTGAGCAGTTCCATGAGCGAAAAGGCCTTGCCGGTCGGCTGCAACTCTTTGCCTTGCCGCACGAGATAGGTCTCGGAAATCAAGCCCTCAATGATCGCCGCGCGCGTGGCTGGGGTCCCGAGGCCCTTCTCCCGCATCGCCTCTCTCAGTTCCTCGTCCTCAACGAATTTCCCCGCGCCCTCCATGGCGCTGAGCAGCGTCGCTTCGGTAAACCGCGGTGGCGGTTTGGTTTGGCTCTGTTTGACTGCGACCGACTTGGTGAGGACCTGTTCCTCGGGTTGCACGGCGACCAAGTTCGGAGTGTCTTCGGCCGCCGCTTCCTTCCCATACACCGCCAGCCAGCCGGGATTGACCAGGACCTTGCCCGTCGTCTTGAACGGCTCTCCCTCGACTCGCGTAATGCGCGTCGTTTCCAAATACTCTGCGGCGGGATAGAAAATCGCCAGGAACCGCCGGGTCACCATGTCGTAGAGCTTCTGCTCCGGTTCGGTCAAGTTCCGTGGCGCCTGCGTGGTTGGAATGATAGCAAAGTGATCGGAGACCTTGGCGTCATTGAAAATCCGCTTATTGGGCTTGACCCATTGCTTCTCAAGGATGGTTTCCGCGAACGGTTTGTAAGGGGTGGCTCCAAGCATCTCGAGTGTCTGGCGGACCGTGGCCTGGTAATCCTCGGGCAAGGCTCGGGAATCGGTGCGGGGATAGGTGAGCACCTTATGGCGCTCATAGAGGGTTTGAGCCAGTTTGAGCGTCGAGGAGGCGCTAAAGCCGAACCGGTTGTTTGCCTCGCGTTGCAAGGTGGTCAGGTCGTACAACAAGGGCGAGATCTGGGAAGTAGGCTTGCTCTCCTCGGTGACGATGCCCGGTTTGCCCAGGCACTTGGCGGCGATGGCCTCCGCGCTCTCCTTGTCCCAGAGCCGTTCCGGCCTCAGCTCCGCGTCGCCATCTCTTTCGGAGCGAACGAATTTTTCGTTAAACCATTTTCCGGGGTATTCCCCCGCTAACGCCTGGAAGGTGCCGATGACTTCCCAATAGTCCCGCGGCTTGAATGCCCGGATTCTGTGCTCGCGCTCCACGACGATCGCCAACGTGGGCGTCTGCACCCGGCCAACGGTCGTCTTGAAGAAACCGCCTGATTTCGAGTTGAACGCCGTCATGGCCCGCGTGCCATTGATGCCCACCAGCCAGTCTGCTTCCGCCCGGCTCACCGCTGCCGCTGCCAGCGGACGCATCGAGGCATCATCCCGGAGCCTGCCGAAACCCTCCCGGATGGCCGTGGGTGTCATCGATTGGAGCCAAAGCCGCTTAATAGGCTTCTCGGCCTTCGCATATTGGACAATATTCCGGAAGATGAGTTCTCCTTCCCGTCCCGCATCACAGGCGTTGACGAGACAATCGACGTCTTTACGCTTGATCAACCTGGTCAACAGGTTGAGCCTCGGCTTGCCCTTTTCCAAAGGCTCAAGATCGAAATGGGGTGGGATCACCGGCAAATGCGCAAACGACCACTTGCCTCGGGCAGGTTCAATCCCCTCGGGCACCGCCAATTCAAGGAGGTGGCCGACCGCCGACGAAATGATACTGCGCTCACTCTCGTAGTAATTTTCGTGCGGTTTAAAGCCGCCCAAGGCCCTTGCAATATCAGCCGCGACCGACGGTTTCTCCGCTATGATAAGAGTCTTACCCATTGTCGTAGTGGCACTTGCACGCAATTGCGGAACATGCCGAGCTCCGTCTCTGCTGCCGGAAATTGGCCCAAAGCCCTCCCGGTGTCAAAGCTTTCGTAAAGAGAAGCCAGCGCGAGGCCGCATCTGGCCAGAACCAGCGGGCAAGTGCTAAACAAGCCCTCCAGCCAGCTAGTGGCGTGAAACATAAACGTGAAACCCGAGGCGCTCTTGGCCGGACGAAGCTTGGGAGATAGTACTCACGTCCACGATTTCCTTCCTAATGCACTGGGGCGCGCAGAGGACTGCACGCCCTGCTGGCACGAAAATGGCTGCTCTCGATTGGCGCTAGTCGGGATTCCGCTTTCCGCTGGGTTACCGGCGGAAGCGGAACCGTTCTTACGGCCTAAAGCCGCTGGGCGGGCTTGATAAGCAGGGTGCCGCGGTATGGTATATGCCTCTTTTATTGTCAATGAAGCGTCCAGGAACAGGACAGTCTGAATGAAGCTGCCAATCAATATGTTTGATATCGTGTTGGTGGGCGTGCTTGTGGCTGGGGTGTTTCGTGGCCGCAAGCAGGGGATGTCAGAGGAATTGCTAAGCCTGCTGAAGTGGCTGGCGATCGTCATCGGCTGCGCGATGCTCTATGAGCCGTTGGGGGGCGCGCTTGCCAGCAGCAGCCGGGTCTTCGGGCTGCTCGGCTCATACCTGATGGCCTATATTGCCATAGCCCTGATGATTGTGGCGGGTTTTGGACTGCTCAAGCGTGCCGTCGGGGGCAAGCTCTTGGGGGGTGACTTTTTCGGACGCTCGGAATACTATTTGGGCATGGTTTCCGGAATGGTGCGTTATGGGTGCGTCCTGCTGGCGGCATTGGCCTTGCTCAATGCGCGGGCTTA
>JBJKSV010000449.1:0-4071 GCA_046703605.1 Limisphaerales bacterium | reverse complement strand
TTGTGCGCGTGCTGGACGCGCAGAGCGGCAAGGACCTCGGCGCGCTGAACCTGGGCGTTGGTATCATCACTGGAGGTTTGTTCGACCTCAACATGGTCGCTGTGGGCGGGGACGGGGCGATCTATGCCGGTAACCTGGCGACCGGGCCTGACTCATTCAAAGTTTACCGGTGGGCAAATGATCTGCCAGAGACAACGCCGGCGGTCGTCTATGGGGGCGCGCCTCTGACTGGCGCTCGACTCGGAGACAGTTTGGCCGCCATCGGCAGCGGCAGCCAGACGCTCCTGGCGGCCGGCTTCAACAACAACCCGGACGTGCCGGGCGATAATGGTTATACGATTATCGATGCTTCATCTGGGAGCGGCACAACGGTTACGTTTGACACAGCACCGCCGGTTGGCGGCGATTTTCGGCTCGGCATCTCCTTCACCGATTCCAGCCACGTCCTCGGCACCCAGGGCGGCGCTGGAAGCGCACTGCGCTACACGAGTTTCTCCGGTGGCCTAGGAACGTTGCTGGCCAGCCCAGCCCTGGCTTCGACCGACGAACGGCCCCTCGGTTTCGCGGCGGTGGGCGGCTTCCCCCTCCTGGCAACCGTGAGCACGCTCGACAGCCATGTGAGCCTATACGACATGACCGACCCAGCCAACCCGGTGCTGGTGGCCCAGGCAAACGCCACCACTGGGGTATTGCCTCCGGACGCGCACAATACCGGCGCGGTGGCGTGGGGCGCTATCCAGGGCAACACCGCCACGCTCTATGCGATGGCCACCGACCAAGGCATCCAGGCATTTACGGTCACCGTCCCCGCTCCCACGCCCCCTGTTATCTCGGCCCAGCCACAGAGCCAAACGGTGGCCGAGCTAAGCCCAGCCAGCTTCAGCGTCGGAGCCGGCGGCAATCCCGCCCCGACCTTTCAATGGTACATGGGCAATCAGCCTGTGCCCGGCGCCACCGGCGCCACTTTCACCATCCCCTCCGCTCCTTATGCCGATGATGGAGCGCAAGTCAAAGTGGTGGCGCAAAACGTGATCAGCAACATTACCTATGCGGTTACCAGCAGCGTGGTAACGCTGACGGTCATTGCCGACACAACCGCTCCGACGGTCAGCCGCGTCATTCCTGGGGCGGGCAGCACTGTGGCCAGCTTGGGAGAAATTGAAGTGCATTTTGACGAAGCGGTCACGGGCGTCATGGCGGGCGATCTGCTGATCGATGGTCTGCCCGCTACCAATGTGACCGCCTACGCGCCGGACATTTATGTCTTCGATTTTCCCCAGCCGCCAACCGGCGCGGTCGACGCCACGTGGAGTCCGGCGCAAGCCATCACCGATTTGTCCTCCAATTCCAACCGCTTTGCAGGGGATGGAACGTTCTCTTACACCCTCAACCCCGAAGCGGTCTCCAGCTTCGTCTCAATCACGGAGTTCATGGCCGATAACGCCAACTCGATTCGAGACGAAGATGGCCACCACTCGGACTGGCTGGAGCTTTACAATTCGGGCACCCAACCGGTGGACCTCGGTGGATGGTATCTGACGGATGACCCGGCCAAGCTGACCAAGTGGCAATTCCCTAACGGCGTCACCCTCCTCTCCAAATCCTATATGCTGGTCTGGGCCTCCGGCCTGGACCGCACCAATCCCGCCGCTCCCCTGCACACCAACTTCAGGCTGAACAAGGCCGCGGGCAGTTACCTCGGCCTGGTCTATTCCGACGGGGCCACCCTGGTCTCCAGTTTCTGGCCCTATCCAGAGCAATACACCGACGTTTCTTACGGCCGCGATAGGCTGGATCCTTCCATCGTAGGTTACTTCACCAACGCCACGCCCGGGACAGCAAATTCCACACTGGGCGCCGGTTTTGAACCTGAGGTTCAGTTCTCGGTTGCGAGCGGGACATTCCAGCATCCTTTTACGCTGACCTTGACCACACCCGATCCCTCCGCGGTCATCCACTATGTGCTCGTCAGCAATGCCCTCTCCGCGGCTGTTGCCAACGTTCCCAACAGCGCCTCTCCCGTCTATACGGGACCACTGACCATCAGTAGCACGGTGCAAGTGCGGGCCCGCGCATTTCCTACGCAGGCCGGTTACTTCCCCGGCCCGGCCCACAACGAAACCTATTTCCAACTCGCTCCCAGCGCAGTGGCTATCAGTTCCGATCTGCCCATCGTTCTCTTCGACAATTTTGCAGGCGGCACGGACGTGCCGGTGACCGAGGATCAGCCCATGGCGATGCAGGTCTTTGAGACGCGCAACGGACGCAGTTCCCTGACGAATCCGCCTGATTTGGCCGTGCAGGGCTACTTCCACCGGCGCGGCCAGGCCACGCTCTACGACCCCAAACCCAACCTCCGGGTTCAAACCGAGGATGCTTATGGGAATAATCTCGATGTGGGCATGCTGGGGATGCCGGCCGACAACGATTGGGTGTTTTATGGCATTGATTGTTACGACAAGGTCTTGATGCACAACCCGCTCACCCACGACCTCTACCGTGAGATGGGCCATTACTCCTCCCGCACTCGGTATGTCGAGGTCTATATCAAGCTCGGCACAGGGGCGGCCGGCCCGATTAGCGCTTCAGATTACTACGGTCTGTATGTGCTGGAGGAGAAGATCAAGATTGGCAAGAACCGCGTCGATATTGACAAGCTCCAGCCCGAAGACACCAATGCCCCAAGCGTCACGGGCGGCTATCTCTTGAGCATCGACAAATCGAATCCTGGCCAACCGGCCTACCTGGCTGGTGTCTCGATGTGGTATCTGGACCCGGACTATTTCACCATCAACCTGCCGGAGCGGGCGGCTCAAAAGCAATACATCGACAACTATTTCAACTCCTTCTATACAGCCCTGACCGGCCCGAACTGGAAAGACCCGGTAACCGGTTACCGCGCCTACATCGACCTCAATTCCTGGATCGATTACCACCTGCACCAGACCTTCGTCTTCAACGTGGATATGCTCCGCATCAGCGCCTATTTCTACAAACCGCGCAACGGGAAGATCGTCCAGGGCCCGCTTTGGGATTTTGACCGCGCCTTTGCCGACGGCGGTGGCGACGACCGGGGTTTCAACCCACGCCGGTGGCGTTCTGGCGTCTCCGACCAGGGAACCGATGAGTTCAACCCCAACTGCAGCATTTTCTGCAATCCCTGGTATGGCAAGCTGTTCACGGACCCGGATTTCTGGCAGGCCTGGATTGACCGCTACCAGGAGCTCCGAAAGAGCGTCTATTCTCTCTCTAACATTGACGCCCGCATTGATTATTACGGCAACCGCGTGCGCGAGGCAACCGCGCGCGAATACGCCCGCTGGAGGGGCAGCGGCCAATCCGACACTACTCCGCGCTCCGGCTATTACAGCGGAGACGGCTTTGCCTACACCTTTCCTACGCCGGGCACATGGCAGGGAGAAATCGACTGCGCCAAGAATTGGTTTTCAAATCGCGTCGATTTTATGGATTCACAGTTCCTCAACCCGCCCGTCTTTAGCTCCAGCGGCGGCCCCATCTCGCCTGGATTTGCCCTGAACATCACCGCGCCAACTCGGGAACCCAACAGCACCATCTATTACACGCTCGACGGCACCGATCCGCGCCTGCCGGGAGGCGCTATCTCGCCCACAGCCCTCTCCAGCCTCAATAGTGCCACCATTACCCTCACCAACAACGCCCGCGTTGTCGCGCGCGACTATAACACCGCCCACCACAACCTCACCGGTCCAAACAACCCGCCCATCAACAGCTTTTCGTCCGGCCCAACGGCGGCCACCTTCATCGCTTCGACTCCCCCGCTGGAGGTCACCGAGATTATGTATGACCCGGCGCCGCCCGCCTCCGGCACTAACGGCAATGACTCCTTCGAATTCATCGAGTTGAAGAACGCAGGCTCGGCGGACCTGAGCCTTGCCGGCATCCAGTTCACCAATGGCATCCACTTCACCTTCACCGCCACAAACGCCATCACCCACCTCGGCCCTGGCCAATATTGCGTTTTGGTGAGCGATTTGGCCGCCTTCAGGTCGCGGTACCCGGAAGTCACCAATGTTGCCGGCCAGTACACCG
>JBJKSV010000448.1:0-8603 GCA_046703605.1 Limisphaerales bacterium | reverse complement strand
GGCACGAACATTGCCTGGAGGGGGCGGTGCGTGGCCCAGAAGGTACTCTTCGACCAGCCCGGCCAACTGTCTGCGCCGCTCCGGCCATTCGGCGGCGGTAACGCGGTGAGGCTGCCCATCTCGCGTGACCGTAAGCAGCTCCTGGGGATAGGGGACAGAGGGCAGGGCATCAAAATCCGGCGGCAAATAGCCAAAGGTCTTGAGCCATTGATCGAATGGCTTGGAGGGAGGAAGCACCCGGCGCAGTTGTTGCAGTTCGGCCACCTGCTTGCTGTGCGGCGCTCCGGATGCAAGCGCGGGCAGGAGCAGGACCAACACAGCCAAAAACGATTTCAGGCGCAGCGTCTTCATAGGGCGGTTGCAGATTAGGCTAAGGCCAAGCCTCCGGCCAAGCTGGAAATCAGCAGTTCACTATGGCCTTGCCACAATCACGAATTGACACCAATGAACACCAATCAGGCCGCAATTCGTGTTTGTTCGTGTCCATTCGTGGTTAGAGGACCTCAAAACGACAATTCCTGGCTGGAAACCCTGGAACGGCAGCCAGCCAACTCACTGCCGCTCGAGCAGGTCGCCAAAGGCCGGCAGGAGCGAGTATTTCTTCTCCCAAGGCGTGTACATAAAGCCCTGGACGTTGGGCAAGGGGGCGGCAGCCTCGAGCCAGCCTTTGGTGTCGTCCAGGTTGGCCGCATCGTAATAACAGGCGACCAGGGTGCGGAATCCTCTTTTGGCGAAGAACTCGAGACTCTTGGGCCGCGGCGCGCCGCCCCACACCGCTATCACGATATCTTTGGGCACATGCTGCCAGGACCCGGTGAAGTCGCCATTCACCAGGTAATAATTCCCGTGCGCATTATGGTTGGGATCGAGCATATCCGACCAGACATAGACCTCGGCGCCCGGCAGGTAACGGTGGATGATCTGATCCTGCCGCGTGATGCATTCTCCCAGAAGTTCTCCCATGTTTCGTCCCCGGCAGGCGGCGCACGTCCCGCCCATTCGAATCTCATCCATGCTCAGCAGCACACGATCGGGATGCAGGTATTTGGCCAGGAGCTTCGTCTCCTCGTCGAAGATCCGGTAAAGCTCAGGCTCGGCCATGCAGAGCGTGACCTGCGAATCGTTAATGAGCATCGAGTGATACCAGCTTACCCTGAGCCGCTGGCCATCCCGGATGCGGCTGCCGGGCAGGATGCGCAGGGACTGCGCCGGGCCGTCATCCCGCCACGGCTGCAAATGCGGGTCCCGCAAGGGGGCGTAATCCCGGCCCTCAACATAGGTAGTGGAGCCATCTTCACTGCGGACGGTGACGGGCGTGCCAGGCCGGCGCAGCACATTGACCGGACCAACTTCCTTGACGCTCCAGTCATCGAGCCAGAGTTTGCCGGCTTTGCCGCCCCAAACGCCTGCGTAGAGCCGAAGCTTGCTGTAGTCCAGGCTGTTGAAGAGCATGGTCAGACGGCGCCAATCCGAGGTGGGCGAAAGCCGGAACTCGCGCGGGGCAACCTCGCGGTCATTGCCGGCCAGGACAAGAAGCTGGAAAGCGCTGGCGGGCCTCAAACCCTCCGTCTTCACCCAAATGCTCAGGCGGTAGCAGCGATGGGGCTGCACCTGCACCTCCTGCATTACGCGGCCATGGCCATAGGGGTTGGCGGTGAAGTTTTCGAGCCGCAATGACGCTATGCCGCTGTGCTTGACCTGGGTATCGACAAAGCTGACCTCTCCCGGCTGATCGTGAAAAGCGTAGCTCTCGAAGTGATTGCCGGAGAATCGCTCAAAGCCCCCATTCCGGATGACCTCAACATTCCCACCTGCGAAACTCGCCTCATCGCCCTTGACCAGAAATGGGGCATCCTCAACCGGAAGCCCTTCCGCCAGGTTCGGGTCGTGGGCCAGAGCCCCGCCGCCGTAACCGACCGAAAAGACGGCGGGAATGAGATCGACTTTGGCGTCGCGGCAGACTTGTTTGATGTCGTTGAGGCGCTTGAAGAACTGGGGAGGCTTCTTGCTGAGCGTATCCAGTCCAAACGAGACGACCGCGCCGTTGATGCCATGCTGCGCCGCGGTTTGGATCAGGTGCGAGATATCGCTCACGTCCCTTTCCTGCCCCAGGCTCCAGCCAAAGACCCACACGAAACGCTCCGGGTAGCGGGGCGCGGCGCTGAGATGAACCAGTGAGGCAGCCAGGAAGCCAGTGAAGAGTAGGATCCGCTTTTTCATGAGCCGAGGATGGACAAGAGTGGCCTCTCAGGCAAGACTGACACTACATGCGGGTGCGATTGAAACCGGCGGACGCAATGCAGGCTCCCCGGGCGAGACGTCCGGGGAACTCGCAGGCGAGATGTCCGCGCTGCGCAGTGCGCGACCCATTGAATCACACCCCTTCTATGAAAGCAGCGGTCTGAGAGGTATCATGAATCAATAGGAAGGAAGGAGATTATGAAACTGACTACGCGAGTTTTTCGCCCGTTCGTAATACTGACTGCGGGAGCCTGGCTCTGGCTGTCATCGGCGTGCGCGCCGGCTTATGCGTCGAGTGGCGCGGTGCCGGAGGTGCTCCAAGCCGGCTTCGCATCCTGGAGCAAGGGGGGAAGCGTGGATGTGATTGTGAGCGGGTGGGAAAAGGGAGGCCTGCTGGAGGCAAGCAACAAGGCGGCCGGGCAAGCGGAATACATCAAGAACGTCGTGAGCCGGGCCGGCAGCTACCGGACCCACGAAGTCCTGAGGGTCAAAGCCGTCGGACGCAGCGCCGAAATCGTTTATCTCTCGATCAATTTCGAACGCGGCGCGCTCTATGCCAGATTTCTGCTCTACCACGCGGTGCAGGGCTGGGTCGTGCAGAACATGGACTTTAGCATCAGACCCGAGGCCCTCATGCCATGGCTGGCAGTAGAAGGGGACAGCGGCAAAGAATAGCTGTAGCGAGCAGGCGCTCAGACCACTGCTTTTGTCAGCGATAACTGATAATTGATAATTGGAAATTAAGAATTGAGAATTTTAAATTGGGTTCCGCTTGGGGAGGGCGGCGTTGCTTTGCTCTTCGCAATCGACGTGACCTAGCCATCAATTTGCAATTTACAATTCTTAATTCTCAATTCTCAATCTCCGCAGATCCCGTGCAGCCATTACGAAACTTGACGCGTTAAGAACTTGTTTTCAGGGTCTAAGACTCTAACCCAGGGCGGGCATGATGTGATCACTATTCAGAACAGCTTGCGAATCGCTCCATCTGCGGCTTGGCCTGCCACGAGGTCAAAGGCATCGCGCTGCAAGCAAAAGGCAACGTCGGCGGCCAACTCGGGACGCGCCAGGAGGCGCCGGCCATTCCGTGATTGTGAGGCGGCGGAGAGCAAATCCGGCTTTGCCGACTCGAAAAGACGGCGGCACACAAGGGCCGAATCGGCCACGGCTCCCGCCCTGTACGCAGGCCAGAGCAACTCGCACAATGCCCCGGCGCCCAGAACATCTTCATACGCGGCCTGATCGAGAGTGCCGCCGCAGACCAACAGCATGCGGGCCGCATCTTTTTGCGCGATGAATCTCGCTGTGGCGCCGAGGTTCAGAAGGGAGCAGATGAGAACTCCCTTGGCGTGAGCGCAGGCTCGGAGGGCGCGGGTGCCGTTGGTCGTGGTCATTACAACAGTCCTCCCGGCAACGGCCTCGGATGTAAATTCCCGGGGCGAGTTGCCCAGGTCGAACTCGATGCCCCCGGTTAGATGCGCTTGAATGCGAACGCCGTCGCGCTCGCCCGCAAGCAGAACGTCGGGGCGCATCCGACGCAGGCGCAAGGCTTCTTCAATCTCCGCGACCGGTACAATGGACTCCGCGCCGTTAGCTAAAGCAACGACCATCGAACTCGTCGCGCGGAGGATGTCAAACACGACGCAGACTGTCTCTGCCAGGTCACGGTCTTTCAATGCCTCAAATTCGGCAGGGGTGAACAGGACTTCAAGGGATTTGTTCATGAGGGTGAGAGCAAGAGCAATAGAGACTGTTATCAGACCCGTTGGGCAGGGACCTCAGCGGGGTCAGTCTGGCGCCTGATTCCGCCAGTTGACCGTCCATTCCCGCGGAAAGCGTCAGGATTGACCCCGATGCCCGCAGGCTCGCGGCGTGTCCGCATGTAGTGGAAGAGGTACTGTTGGGCGTAACCGGCGTTTGGGCCAAAATGGGTGGCGGCGAATTCATGGAGCCGGGCCAGGCTGGTGCTCCGGCGCGGGAAATAGAGTTGGCGCAGGGCCTTCATAATCCAGACATCCACCGGGAATGCCGACTGAAATCCGTAGGCGAAGAGAAGCACGCAATCGGCTATCTTGCGGCCGACACCCGGCAATTCCATCAATTGGAATCGAGCCGCTTCCACAGGCATTTGCCTCAACCGCCCCAGGTCGGGCTGCCCTCGTGCAATAGCGCGCGCACTCTCCAACAGATACGGGGCGCGAAATCCAAGCTTGCACGCGCGCAAACCGGCTTCGGTGGACTCGGCGAGCCGGGCTGGGGCCGGGAACGCGAAGGCCGGCTCGAAGCCCTCTCCCGCCGTAATGGGATCGCCATAGTGTTGGCAGAGCAGCGAGACGATTTGCTGAATCTGAACAATCTGCTTGGTCGAGGAGGCGATGAACGAGGCCAGGCATTCCCATGGGTCCTGCCGCAACAGGCGCAACCCTCGGCACCGGCCAATGGCAGTGCGCATCGGTTCATCCCGAGGGAACGTCTCCAGCACCGCGGCCAAATCTAGATCAAGCTGCAAGTAGCTCGTGAGCCATTGCCAGTCAGAGACCGGGACGGCGGTTTGGGCGACGAGCGTATCGGCTTGCGCACACAGACGCACCCAGTGGCGGCCAACGATGCCGAGCCAGTCCTCGCCCACGCGGCGCCAACGAAACGCCTGGCCGGAGGCCAAGGTGGCGGACAGGTCGTAGTCGTGGAGAGGGAAAGCCGCCGTTTGGGAATCCAGGCAAGGCCTCATACTTATTGGTGCATTGGATTGACCAGACGTTCCAACCGCGAATGATGACAGATCCATACGAATACGGCGCCATTCGTGTTCATTGGTGTCCGTTGGTGGTTGGTTTTCGTCGCCTATCCTGTGAACTTCTTAGGACCTGCAGCGTGGAAGACGCCTCTACTTCAGTCCCCGGCAGGCGAAGAACTGGAGCGGGCGGACCAGCATTCCGTGGTAGAGGATGTCGCGAACGCCAAGGCTCGTCACAGATTCGAACTCACGCTTGAGCCGGGGCGGAGGGGGTTGAGGTTTGACATCATCGCGGTCCAGTTCGTGAACATAGATGGCGTTTTCTCCTTTGCGGGAGGAGTAACCCGGCCAAAAGTAGAACTGGTTCTCCGGCCTGGCGGTGTTTTGATAATAAACCAGGGGGGTGTGTCCAACGGCCTTCTTGGCTTCGGGCAGGTAAAAGGAGATCTCACCGGTCAGCCCGTAATGCGCGGCAATGATGAACACCGGCTTGCCTTCGGTGAGCAGGCCATCGCGGACCTGGCCCACCACGGTGGCTGTCTCCTTCCATTCGCGCACGCGGTGCAGAGGGTCATAGTTTACGGGCAGGTATCTGCCGGTTATCTTCTCAATCAGGTCCGTGTTGTGCGCCATCAGCACCATCACCAAACCCAAGCCCAGGCCCGCGGTCAGACTGGCTTTGACCCTGCCCGAACCGAGCCTCAACCGGGTGTCCCAGAAGGCCACCATCAGCATAAAGAGCGGCAAGACCGACGGAGCGATCCAGTTCGGAAGCACTCGCGAATGAAACGTGTAGAGCAGGTACACAAGGAAGAGCGGGGCGCCCATGCTGAAAAAATAGACCAACAGCGGGTTATGCCGGCCCCGGCGCCAAAAGGCTATGGCGGCCCAGATCATCGCCACGAAGAACACTGGGTTCAGCAACCCGAGCTCCGCCCCCAGGAAATCGCCCAGAAAGCTCAGAGTTGGTTTCCAGGCCTGACCGGCGCCCGCATCGCCCGCCACATCCTGAACCGTGATCCAATGATGCTGATAGTTCCAGATCAGGACGGGCAGAGCGCACACAAACGCCAGAAGCAGCGCTAAATAAGGGCCGCGGCGCCTCAGGTGCTTTCTTGCGGCGGGGCGAAGGGCGAAGAAAACGGCCCAGCAGAGCAACTGGAAGAGCTCGGTGTACTTGCTCAGGAAACCTAAACCGGTCCATAGCCCAACCCACAGCCAGTCGCCGGTGGCGCCGTTTTCCTGGACGGCCCGCCAACCCGCCAGCATCGCCGCGGTCCAGAACAGGACCGACAGCGGGTCAATGGTCATAAGAATTGAACCGGCGGCCAACAGGGGGGTGGCCGTGAGGATGAGCAGGAGAAAAAAGCCGGCCCGGGCGTTGACCTCGCGAGCGAAGAAGCGGAGGGCCAGGAATCCCAGAAGGGCGCTGATAACGGGCGAAAAGAAGCGGACTCCAAAGGCCGTATCTCCCCAGAGGTGGGTTCCCAGGAATTGTGTGTAGGCAATGAGAGGAGGCTTGCTGTAATAGGAAAGGGCCAGGTGCTTGGACCAGAGCCATTGATAGGCTTCATCTTCGGCGAGTTGAATCGTGCCGCTGGCCAGGTAGGCCAGTCGGACCAGGCAGAGGACCACTATCAGGATATAGCCCAAGCGCATCCAATGCTGGTCGAGGGTCGCTTGAGGGGCCTCGACCGGCGCCGGCGCGACTCGCGGGACGGCCCGGAGCGTGGCCGAAACCGAGGGCACGAGCGGCGCCGACCCTCGCGCCAGTACCCCAGGGGCGGATTCCGGTTCCACGTCGTCCTGGACGATGACGGGGTTTGCAACCGAAGGCATTCGCTCCCACCAAAGAGGGAAGTACTTTTGTCCGGCCCGCGCCCAAAGGGTATCGAACAGCCACACGACGGCCGCGCCGCCGCCCGCGCCCAGAATCGCGCCCGCGAGTACGTCGCTGGGATAATGCACGCCGTTGTAGATGCGCGAAAAGCTCACGGCCAATGCCGCCGGCAGCATAAACCTCAGGCTTCGGCGGTAATAAATGAAGGCCACCATTACCGCCGCGAACCAATTGGCGGCGTGAGCCGAGGGCATGCTGCCGGAGTGGCTCTTGCCCAGCAGACAGTGAACGCCCGACAGCGCCAGACAAGGCCGAACGCGCCCGATGTCGTGCTTGATGGCGCGACAGACAACGCCATCCGTTAAACCAACGGCCAGCACCGCCAAAACGAGACAAACCCTGCCCCGCACGCCGCCTTTCCAGAGAAGGAGAATTCCCACTAGCACCAGGAAGGGCAGGAAATAGGGATTGCCGCTCAGGAAGGGCATGACCTTGTCGAAGACAGGATTCACCAGCCTCAGATTGAGGTAGCGGAAAAGCTCAGTATCCAGTTGTTGCAGCCAATGCACGAACGCACAATCTACAGGAGCGGGGCTGTAACTAAACCATAGGCCGCGACAGAGTTCATTTTATTGTGGATTGGTGATTTGCGACTCGCCATTTGGGGATGGCCTGGATGGGGCTGGAGGATGGTGGGGGCCGGCGCGAAAGGGACAGCGCAAGTTGTGGACCCGGCGCCATGAACTACAACCGGCGATTCCACCGGGGGTTCGGCTGGCGAGGGGGGCGATTAGAACACGATGAGCGAACGCACCGGGAACTCGCTGAGTTTCTTGCGTCCGCCCAGGAAACTGAGCTCGATGAGAAAGGAGATGCCGACAATCTCCGCCCCAAGGCGCTGAACCAGCGCCGCAGCGGCGGAGGCGGTTCCGCCGGTGGCGAGCAGATCGTCGATAATCAGCACCCGGTCTCCTTGCTTGAGGGCATCCACATGCACGGCGACTACAGCCGTGCCGTATTCCAGGGCGTACTCCTGCTCGTGAGTCTGGTAGGGGAGTTTGCCCTTCTTCCGGATGGGAATAAAGCCTGCCTGGAGCTTGAGGGCCGCCGCTCCCGCGAAAATAAATCCTCGGGCATCAATGCCGACGACGGCATCGACTGTGCCGGGGCGAAATTCTTGCGTCAACAAGTCGATGGAGGCCGAGAAGAGCCGGGCGTCTGCCAGGACCGGCGTGATGTCTTTGAACTGGATTCCAGGCTTAGGGAAATCAGGAATATTCCGGATGGCCTGTTGGATGTCCGAACAGGACGGGGCGGTTTCAATCATGGGTTAGGTCGTAGGTTCTTTGGGTCCGATGGATTCAGTCCTCAGGCTTTGGTGGTCTCCATCTTCTCGATCATCTTTCGGAGCTTCTTCAAGGCGATGTTCTGGATCTGCCGCACCCGCTCGCGCGTGACGCCAAACTTCTGGCCGACTTCCTCAAGGGTCTTTTGCGGCCCGCCGTCGAGGCCAAAGCGGGCGCGCAGAATGGTGGCCTCCCGCGGGTCGAGCGTTTTGACCATTTCCTGGAGCATGCGCGTGACGGTCTTTTCCTCCAACTGCTCGTAAGGGGTGTCGGCGCTTTCGTCCTGGACAACCTCGGCGAAATTATTCGAGTCCTCGTCCCCGATCGGCGCATCCAGCGAGGCGGGGCGGATGGCAGCCATCCGCATTTGGGAGACGCGCGATGCGCTGATGCCCAGTTCCTCACCTAACTCGTCGTCGGTCGGTTCGCGTCCCAACTCTTC